>CALCTU010000031.1 GCA_937907045.1 uncultured Alphaproteobacteria bacterium | reverse complement strand
GATAGCTTTAGTAATACCAATTGGAATTAAGAAGCTCACCACCCAATAGACCATAACCCCTAGCATAAATAAATTGGCACGGTCACTGCGCTCACTTACGTCATCAAGTATTGGCTTATACCATTCTATAAATTCCACTGTATAGAGAGTAGCTATGAAACCTACCAATACAGAATACCAGTAAACATTCCTAAAAAAATAATAAGCACTTGCCATACATCCCTCTACAATGCCGGAACATTGCTATCATTAGCTTCAATCATAAGCTGTTCAAGCTTACGTTGCTCCTGAATTTGTTCTAACAACTGACGTTTTTGAGAGTTACGCTCTTCAAGTTCATAGAAACTTTTAGGAGATGGCTCAATTACCTCAAATGCACCTTCATGAATTCCAATAATTGCCAATCCTCTTTCAGACAAACCACTATCTGTTAAACGAAATATACCATCAATTCCTACAAAACCCCTTGGATTTGTAAGTGCTTCTTTTGTAAATTCAGACCCGCCCGAAATTTTGACCAAGGTTGCTGCTAGTGCAATTGCATCATACGCTAAACTTGCAATATTTTTAGGCTCATACCCATAAACACTGACAAATTTATTTTTGAATCGTATTTGACGTTCCCGTGGTGGCGCCGCAAATAAGGCTCCATCTAATATAGGCTCCGACAGCAGCATATCATCGTACCATTTAGCACTTCCAAGTAACTGTATTTTTTGGTTATCAAACCCATACTTCTTAAGAAGAGCGGCCATATCTAGCAGTCGCTTACCACCTTCTGCAATAAGCATAGCCCGAGGAAACACAAGGGGTATGTCTTTATATTGCTCGAGCTCTTCATCATAATCTTTTGGCGGACGGCTGTTCATGGCCGCATGATACGCACCATAAACGTGTTTATTTAACTTAAGAATATCACCATTACGGCTTACTCTATATATCTCACTCTTAAGAATAGCAGTACCTTCAATAGCATCTATTTGCTGACGCATATGCTTGGCCGCAGTTGCACCATATTGGTTATTAGGCAAGATCGAGACAAAATTCTCTACGCCCTGATATAATGCAAACTCTGTGATACGCTCAATTTGCTGTTCAGGTCTAAAGCCCAAAACAAAAGCACCTGTACCAGACAACGATATATCATTGGAAAAAGAAATTAGTTCTACATTATGTTTTTTTGCTATAGGCACAACAGCTTTAGTTGAACTACTAAATACTGGCCCCAATATCAGCGAAGCACCACCTGCCACAGACTGCTTAGCTGCCTCAACAGCACCAAATGATGTACCCTTAGTATCAATAGGAAGTAACACTAAATTGGGATTACCAAAACTAAATAATGCAAGCTGAGCAGCATCTAACAGTTGCCTACCAAGTTCTCTATACCGCCCAGAAAGCGGAACCAAAAGAGCAATTTTAATTGGCTTGGTGTCCAGATCTTCTTGTAATAATTGTGTCTTTGGCGCATACTCCTTTGTAGGCATCAATGCCTCATCGGGCATTTGCAGAATATTTTTTTCAGATAACGATTCAGGCATGTATTCATCTGAATAGAGGTTATCTTGAACAAGATCTTCTGGCGCTTGTGTTGCACAAGAACTTAACAGCAACACCACGATGCATGCACCAATATACCGAAATGCAATACCCATAACTTATAACTTTTTTTACATTAAAGCCCTATGACATCCTCAGAGCAATCTACTCAAAAAGCACCCACAAGTAAACCACCAGTTGGACTTTATATTGTCTGCACCCCTATCGGGAACCTGAACGATATTACTTTACGTGCTTTATCAGTACTTTCGAGTGTTGACTTCATTTACTGCGAAGATACCCGAACATCAAAAAAATTGTTGGATCATCATGGCATTACCACTCCCACAAGAAGCTATCACGACCATAGCACTCCAAAAGACCGTCAATCCATTTTATTTCATTTGCAACAAGGCAAATCAATTGCCCTCATTAGTGATGTAGGAACGCCTTTAAT
>CALCTU010000030.1 GCA_937907045.1 uncultured Alphaproteobacteria bacterium | reverse complement strand
TAAGCTCTTTATTGCGTCCATCATATGCTTGTACTTGCCTAGCGATTCTTGATAAGGGCAAATTACTGATATCTATATCTTTGAATGATTTATCAGAAACTGCATGTGCCTCATGATGCGTATCAAGAATTTGCAAAATTACGGCAACTATGAATAGTGTTATTCTTACTTTAAGTATCACCTTTTGTCCTCATACCAAACCATGTAGTTTTGGTAGCATAAGGTCTATCAAGAATAATCTCAAGTGTAATAAAATTGGGAGGTTGGCCAGCAAGCAAAACGTAATAAAAGCGGTGTAAAGAATTACGCTAACACCTGCCGACCAGCCATAATCAACAATCGAAATGAAAGAGGTTCAAAGCTTTATATTAATCAATTGCATGAACAAAGATTCAAACAACCTCTTGGTCGGTAACCATAGAGTCTTTTTTAGAAAAGAAAAGAAAATTATTCAATTATAGCGAATATTTATTATTAATTTATCAACTATTAGTAAGGTTCGCATAGAGAACCGTAATTCTGAATTACGATTCTTAATTTATTAATATTTTCGACCCAATTTAGTAAAAAAATACTATACCTAATCTACATCACTATTTATAATTTCCCAATGGCAAATTACTCAAACATAATTCATGGCCCGCTAACTTTATTCCAGTTAGTCTTTGGTGCAGCTATTATGTATTTTTTTGCCAGCGAATCTGATCAGTTTGAGTTCCTTAGTTATTTTTCTTTGCACCCAGTAACAACTATTGGTGCATGGATGGCCTTTTATGGCTCCATCATTACAATAATATTTCCTCATAAGATACTGCCAATGATAGTGATGGTGGTAGGCTTCTTACTCTATAGTGCTGGTAAATTTCCAAGTGTGTCAAATCACCATATCATGGAGTTATTTTTTTGTATTGGATTTTTATGTGCATGGCTCAAATTAATCATTAAACGACAATCTTTGACCCTTAATAAAGATGATCTTTACCAGCTTGTTGCACCTATAGGCCGTTCCTTACTTATTATCATGTATATTTATGGCACATTTCATAAGATCAATTCTGATTTTTTAAATCCAGAAGTAAGTTGTGCCGTACATCTGTGGAAACATTTTCATTATATGCCCGCATGGATGCTTGAAGCAAAATGGATCCACTGGGCTACCATCTATGGAACACTTATCATTGAAGGTTTGGCATTGATACTTTTGTGCTTTGCTCGCACCTCTTATTATGGGATGGTGATGGGTATGTTGTTTCATTTTCTCATTGGTACTAATGGCGCACATACACTCGTTAACTATTCAACCTTGTCTATTAGTTTGCATGTATTGTTCTTGGCGCCCGATGCGCTGAATCGATTTTATCAAAGCAATCTATACACACGCTTACATAAACCACTTTTGTGGTGGTATGGATATGCCTTCATCTTATGTTTTAGTGCGTTGTATTTTATTCATCAATGGCCACTCATCGGACGCCTTGTACTGTGGTGTTTTATCGGTGGCAGTTGGATTTTATTTGCAATCCTCTATGGAAAGAAACAGTCCTATCACTCCCGCACAACCATAGGGTATTTATGGCCAAAATCAATCGTTGGCGCTATACTAATTATTGGGTTCTTCTTTAATGGCCTTAATCCTTATATTGGATTAAAAACAGAGTCTGCAATTGCAATGTTCAGTAATTTGCAAACAGAAAACGGTCAGACCAATCATTTATTTTTTGATAAGCCACCCTATTTATTTGACTTTCAGAATGACATTGTGGTGATGACACACACAACAGACCCAGTCATGGGAAACTTTTTTATAGGGCCTAATATTGCGATCACTTATAGTCAAATGAAGAATTGGTTTTCACAGCATCCTGATAATGGTGTGGTATATTGGGATGAAAGTGGTAAACAACATATTATTGAAAATATCCGTAACCACCCAGACTTATCCAAGCCATATCCTTGGTTACTTCAAAAATGGCTATATTTCAGGCCTGTAAATTTAACCACACCACGACCATGTACCCACTAAATAACGTAACGGTCTTTGGTATATAACTGCGCTGTGAATGAAGCCAAAGGGTAACTATTGAAACATACAAAATGAAATTCCTAGCGAATACCCCCCTTTTATGCTAGTATGCCGGCCCAGCATCAGATGGCTGGGCGGTTGCTTGAAGATATCTTGTATAACTTTAAGAGGAAAGTCCGGGCTTATCGGAAAAACCAGTGGCGGCTAACGGCCGCCGAGGGCGACCTCAGGGAAAGTGCCACAGAAAATATACCGCCTCATTTTTGAGGTAAGGGTGAAATGGTGTCGGTAAGAGCGCACCGCGTTTATGGTAACATAAATGGCAGGGTAAACCCCACTGGAAGCAAGGCCAAATAGGGATACACGCAAAGCTTGCTTTGCACATGAATTTTTCCGCATGGATATCCGGGTAGGCTGCTTGAGGTAGTAGGCAACTACTATCCTAGATGGATAACCGTCCTTCGACAGAACCCGGCTTATAGGCCATCTGATGCTTTTAATAAATGCGGCAATGCCTTTTTCTCATCTTTTTGTAATTCACGAGCTTACTATTATGCAAACACCCATTGCGATCATAGGAAACGGCTTTGCTGGCAGTTTTATTGCTCACCAATTACATCAAATAGGGCAAGAATGCTGTATTATTGCCCCCAAGAACCATAAAACTTCTGATAATCCAGCCGCCATCGTACGCCCCTTTATCACACATAAACATGATCCTATTGGACTTTATTATTATTATGCCTACCAATTATGGCAATCGTGGATTCAAGAAAATGGCGCCCCAGACTATTGGCAACAATGTGGTGCGCTAGAACAAAATTCCCGTGTTATCACAAAAGCACTGGATAATGTGTGCATAAATAATAGCTGGATAAAAAAACAAAATCATGGCTGGTTCTTTGAACAAGCTGGTATGGTTGATGGGGGTAAACTCTGTAAATATCTCATCCGTGATACTCATTACATTGAAAGTCGCGTCACTAACTTGGTACACCAACAGTCTCAATGGCGTATAACATTAGATAATAAAAAAACCATTGCTGCTAATACCGTATTAATAGCCACTAATCATGCCACAATACATGGTCTCAATACCCATTGGTTGGATACGACGACAGTACGCGGACAATTATCAATCTTTAGGCATGACGTTCATAACTGTCCCACCCAATATATAGTATGTGATAACAAACATCTTACCCCGTTATTCAATCACCATTATTACGCCGGTGCCACTTATAGTAGGGATGATCACCAGCTTGATGTAAGAGAAGATGACCACAAAGAAAATTTGACAGGTATAAGCCACTGGTTTGATTGTGACCATTCGCCTAAGCCATGCGGGGCATTTGTTGGATTACGCACAACTGCAATTGATCGCAGATCAATCGTTGGAAAACTACCCAAAGAAGACCTATATTGCTGCCATCACCATGATTTACAACATGGCGCACCAAAGCAAGCAACAAACTCTGAGCTTTACTATCCGCATTTATATTTGAGTGTAGCACATGGATCCCGAGGGGTTTTATCCTCATTTATGGCAAGCTATCTGCTCATGCAGCAAATGGGATATAGTAATGATATACCAGACACTGATTACCAAACATTATTAAAGCTGGTTGCACCAGAACGCTTCTTAGACAGATCTATCAAACGAGCCCTTAGATAAGATACTGCTGTAGATCAAATGATAGGATTAGACTGCAATTATTGGTTTACCACATTCTGGTTTACGGTTTACCGGAATGTGGTAAACCGTAAACCAAGTTACCCTTTTGCATCATTCACGATTAGTCACATGCAGTATTTTTAACTATGTTGGTAAAGTTCACGTACTTGTTCAAATGCATTCTTTTCTCCATTAAGATAACGCTCAACAAAGTTATGGTCTGCCATCAACTTATGGAGGCTATTATCGTGATTTACCACTGCACCGTCAGGCGATGTGACAAACGGTGGATCGGCTAATTGCGACCCCATATTGGATAATAATTCAAATAACGTATCCGAACCTATATTCTCTTCTAACGCAATCATTGTGTCTCTTGTTACACCAAGATTACTTGCCGCCTGACGTGCACGGTCTACATGTTTTTCAAAGTCAGATCCATACTTGCTTTTAAGCTCGTTTACAGCATTATATGCTGGAGCAGAAAGATCATCATGATCGGCATCTGTTGGCACATCTTTTAACTGATTGCATTGCTCAATTACAATATTCACTTGTTCTTGGCTTAGTTTGGCTTCTTGGGCAATCCTCGCAAACCAGTCCTTCTGAGAACTATCAATTTCTAATGCATCGAACGCTGATACATCAATTGACTCATCGTGCGTTAGGATATTATGATCTGAATTTTCCGTTACGGTAACATGGTCATTAGTCATTCTAACTCCTCAGATAATAGATTATATAATTGATGGATATCAATAGCCAGCTGAGAAAGCATATAGGTTAACACCCAGCGCTTACCTTCATTAAAGGCAGTAGTGTACGGGTCATTTGCCACAAAACTAGTGGATCCTGCATGTAATATGTTCATATGGCACAATACTGCAAGGTCAGAGAGTACGCACTTAGCATGCAAACTTAGTTCCGTACCAGAAGACATAAACACAGAATGATATGACTGCACTCGTTTTTTAAAAGCATCATGTGTTGCCATACATACCTCTTTTACTTTCATAGCAAGAAACATATAAGAAGAGCCACTGCCCTTTTTATACATCGCTAAGTATAAAGAGAAAAAACACCACAACGCAAATTGTTGGTAATGAGTCAAAGGCAAAGGTGGCTTGGCCATCACTATCGGTAAACGTCATGGCCAAGAACGCCTTTGAACCGAAAACTAGCAGGAGCTTCTATGACTACTAATTAACCCATCCCAGATCCAGTCTAACAAATACTACTTGCTGAAGCCCGCAAGGTAACAACGCATTATCATCGTCACATCGCATTTGTCCCGGGCATCTGTTAGGCCCAGATTACATCGTAGCTGAAAAATAATGAAATTCAACCATAAAATACGAATCCTAAATGAAACCAAGAAGCAACTTGAATTTACGATTCGTACCAAAGCGAAGTAGCCTTAGGTGATTTGCTTCTCGTACCCAGCGATAGCGTAAAGGTAAAGGCAAAAACAAAGTACTCAGATCTTTTAGATTCTAAGCACTTTGGAGTGTTATATATTATGGATTTGGTGCACCTTTACTCTTATTGAGAGATTCTACAGCACCTTTAAGATGATCAAGTTGGGAACTAATCCCACCAATCTTGGCCAGTGCTGCATCTCGACTAGTTTCAAGACTTTCCAATCTTGTAGTCGTTGCTACATGGTGCTCTCCTGCACCTTTCGTGACAATTGCCAGTCCCTCTTCTGCAGCGCGCAAGCTGTCATCATGTCTTGCGACATCATCAGCCAAGGTTTTTCGTTCTTCCTGTGCAGTTTGAATTGCTTCCTTCAGTTCTTGCAATCTTTCTGCAAACTCAGCTAATTGCTCTTCATTTCTATCAACTTTGGTAACATAGTCAGCAAGATTTCTTTGAACTTCAGCAATTGCAGATGAAAGCGTTGCACCCTCTGCAAGATCGGCTCCTGCACCAACAACACGATTTAATATATTTAACTGATTTAGTAGATTAATACCCATCGGGGTTTGTGAAAACTCAGCATCATTCACTTCTTTGCGCTGATGTTGTTTCATATAGTAAGCTAATTGATTTAAGAGATGCTCTACCACTCCTTCTTTGGCAATTAACTTATGATCTTGAACACTAAATCTTATACCGGCAAGTTTTGTAGATATTTCTTTACCGTTGATAGAATTTTCAGTGTCTTCTTCTTTAAACAAACGAAAATCATCATCCAAGAAAGCTGCAAAAATAAGCCGCTTAATGATAAGAATTTCTTGGTCAGTAAGGTTATCTTTATCCGCAAAGTTGTACTTAGTTTCAACTCCACCAGCATCAACAGTTGTAACGCCGTTATTAAGGGCATGTTTGATGAGTTTTCTGACGTTAATGTCAAAATTCTTTCCGTCACGTTTGCCTTTCACCCTACCAGCTAAAACCTCAATACTCGAAGAGATGGCTTGCGACCCTATAGTAGCTGCAGAAGCTGCAATAGGTGCAGCAGACTTAAAAAAACCTACCAAAACCACGCCACCAACTACTAACATACCCCCAGCTGCTGCTGTATACCCGGGTTGCTTTTCAGAGGCCATATTCGTGCCTATAGAAAAGAATGTCTTGGCCCCTTTATATAAGGTAGAAGCGACAGGAGCGTCTGCCATTTTTGTTTCAATTTTACCATGGCCAATATGAACGTGAGATGCACCCTTCTCCCTCGTACCTCGTGGTCGTGCAAATCGTGACATTGCATACTCTATAGGACCTTCAATAGCAGACTCCAATACTGGTGCAAAACGTATACTGTCTCTGGTTTTCATAACTTCATTCTGTGCATATGCCCTCGCATAATCCACGGCATCATTAAATGCCTTAATGATAAATCCGATAGTAGATGCACCTAACGTCGCCGTAATACCTGCGTACGCCCCTGTACTTAGTTTGCCAGTATCTTCTTCTGCCATAAATATACCCCTTTTTTCGTCACATTAACGTTTTGTTAACTATTACACAACTAATGAATTTACTTTTTTATAAGAATTCACTCTTCTCTAGAACAGTTCGTTGGTTTGTTGCCTCATCGTTTACTGTGTCTGCATGATCGTTTAGCATCTTTTCAACCTTTTGTTGTGTGGCGGCCACCGTTTCTGAAGAGATATGCATAGGCATATCAAACATGCCCCTATCATCATAGGAATTTTTAGGCTTGCCAACATGACTCATATCAAACGTGAGTATATCATCATGATTCCCAGGGGACTTTGTCAAATGCACGAGATGCTTTTGAATATCAATTGGTCTTTTGGTATCACTTTCAGCTATTTTCTTATCAATTGCTACCATGGCAGATTCTTTGTAGGGCTTATCATGTTTTACAGACCCAGTGGCTTGAATATCCATTGCAGAAATTTTTTCACCCGTGCTCGCATATAGCTGCCTCATGACATTAGCTTTGTCATCCACCACAAATATCGCCTCATGCTTGGCCCGTGATATTTCGACATAGAAAGTTTTTTGGTTTGTTAAAAATGTTTCATCACTTCTAGCTACCGCAATGACATTAGTAGTGGTCTTGCCCTGAGCAGAATGAGCAGTCACTGCATACGCATAATCAATATGTCTTATCACGGGATCATCTTTATGTAAGGTTATTTGTTGCTTGGTATTTGTGACAAACGTAATCACATCACCCACAATCTCTTTTACACGTGCTGTGTGTGAATTAATAATACCTTTTTGTATAGCATTACGCTTCCACACAATCATATCTCCTTTGGCAAGCTCAATATTACTTTTCTCAAATGATTCTACAACCTTACCTTGTTTATATAATGACTTAGGACTCCAGCTTATGCGTTCTTTATTATCGCCTTCTAAAAATATCCGCCCCTTATTTTCATCTTTTCCTGTTACCACGTAACTTTTTTCCTTCACAATTCCTAAACTGCGATAGGAACGACTAAATATAACCACATCACCTTGTTTATAATTCCGTATTTGTGAATACTGAGCACGTGTCAGTCCGCGTTGTTGAAGCCTATCGATTATCACACCATCACTTGCTACTTTTCCTTCATCTTGTAACGCATTTCTAATCAAACAGTTAATCTGCTGACGAGACTGGTTTGAAGGAGCCAATACCAGTGTTTCATCTCTTTGTGTATGTTTAATCCACAAATCTGCTGCACGCCGTTCAACATTCCCATCCTCTATCACATTGTCACCTATTTTCTCAAAAGCATCGCTAATTTTACCTGCTATGGAGCTCAATACGGCTGCTTGTAAATTAGGGGAATCTTTTTGACGAATAATCTCATCTACCATCGCTGTTGGCATCTTGGCTTGCTGTAATTGAGCAAAAGGTTTACCAGCCTCCACCGCGTCCAATTGTTTCGTATCACCAATCATCACTACCTTGGTTTTGAGTATGTCAACTAACTTGAATAATGTTTCAACTTGCTTGGTAGAAGCCAATGAGCTTTCATCGACAATAAAAATATGATTCTTATTTTGATTGCGAATTTTCCTTAAACCTTGAACTGTTAAATTAGCATTGAGTAGCCATTGGTGTTTAAACAAAAATTTATGAATCGTCTGGGACTCAATACCAGAATCTTTTTGTAATGTGTGTGCTGCACTGGCCGATGGCGCCATACCAATAAGCGTAACACCATAATCTTGGGCAATGCGTTTTACATGTTGAAGCATGTAGGTCTTACCGGTACCAGCATAGCCTTGAACACCCACCACTGTGTCTGAACTTGTTAATATAAGCCTAGCAGCATTTTTTTGACCTGTTTTTAAATCTGTTTCATTTAAAAATTTATCCGCAAGTTTCTGACTCATTACTGGCTTGGCTCGACCCTGGCCTTGTTGCATGTAGCTAATAATATGTTTTTCGCGATTCAGTGCATCCTGAGTTGTGTAATATACTGTTCCATCAATAGATTTGCCTTTTAATAATTCGCCAGAATTAAGTAACGTGTTAAATGCTCTGTCAACTTTATCAAAGGTGAGGTTGCCAAGACCATAACTCATCGCATATGTCTGAACTTCCGCTTTAGTAAAAACAGAACTTCTTTCTGACAAATGATCGACAGCATACCTAATTGACCGATGAGCCATTGGTCCTTTGTAAGCAAAATGATCACTCATATAATGAATAACCTGCTTAGTTCCCGGAATACGACCAATGAGCTGTATCAGACGCTCCCATTGTCGATGCACGTAACTAGATTCACTCTTGTGATGCGTTTCATTTGAATGGTCAAAGGTACCTGCCTTAACACGATCAACAACCGCAGCTGGATCAAATCCGTGCTCCTTGGCTACTTTCTCCCAATGCTGAGCTAGCATGCTCCTATCTACCTGACTCTTGCCAGAACGCGTAGATAACGTAGCACTAGCTGCTGTCTTGGCATTGACATAGTCAAACTCTTTTAGAGCACTTCTTATTTCCTGAGAGCGTGTACTATATGCCGATACAACATGCTCAGGAACCTCTTTTAATTCAAACCTTCCATCGTGATGTGTCACATCAATATGATAACCCAAATCAACCATGGATTTGGCAAGCTCTGTGCGATACATCAGCCCTAAAAACATTTTTTGGTCAAAAACGTCACCTAAAAATGCCGAGCGCCACTTACCATCATCACGTTTCACAATATTAGCTATCACACAATGTGTATGTAATTGAGGGTCCAAGTTACGAGAGGTATCATGCTGAAATAATGCAGCCATCATCTGACCAACTCTTTCTTTTACTATCTCACCATTTCTTAATGACCGAGTAGCCACAGCATGATCTTGTACCCAATGTAGTACCCTTCTAACTGCTTCATCATGAGCTTTATAAATACGTTCATCCCCGCCAACCTCCGCCAGCACAGAAACACTTTTTGGAGCAGAAAATGTCATATCAATACCAGGTGCATGCACAACGTGACCGTTTGCTATTCTACCAATCACTTCTCCATTAGGCAGCTTTCCTTCTAAGACAGCTTTAAAATCATTAGGATCAACCTCACCGCGCAGACCAAGCTCAGATGCAGCTCTTCCAAACCATGCACTTAATTGCCTATGTCTTTCATCTGATTTGGCGTAATAATCATCTTTTTCATAGTAAGACGACGCAGCAGCCGACGACTTTAAATTAGCGATAGAGAGCACCTATCTAGACTCCCTCTCTACCATATCATAATGCTCCGATATCCAAGTATCGGACCAATCCTTTACCTCTTTTATAAAACCATCATGCCCCATCGAAACAGATAATTTTCGAAGCAACATAGTACTATTCATAACAAGTCCTAAGACATCCCTTTCATAGCATGTCAGGGTACTTGATGTATCTGTGTGATCATTTGCTAGCAGCACTCCCCTAACATATTCAGATAACGAAGCACCTATCTCTTGTGAGCGAAGCATTAATTTTTCTTTCTCTTGCTTGCTCACCCTAATAATAATACGGTCATCTCTTTGCATAACTACTATCTCCTTATTTCTGACCGCCTTATAATTAGAAGCTAGAACGATTTATTCCTTCAATCAACTAAAATATGCTACTTGGCACCACAAATAACCCTCTGTACCCTACACATCCTCGTCATACATTATTTTTTAATCAAAATAATATTATATTATAGGCACTTAACTAACCACGTACACACATCACACACACATACCTCACACACTTGCTTTAACGTGAGACATCTTTCTCATAATCTTAAAATTGGTTGATACTTACCGTGGATGCCCTAATGGCATTTGCGTATCCCACTGCAGCATATAAGGGCTAAGGTGAATATGAATTACCATTTCATTTAAAAAGAAATGGTGTGATTAGCTTATTTAACCAGCAACAAAGTTGCAACTGGTGTGGAGAACAAAATAAAAAGAAAACAAAAAAAACTCCTACCTTCCAATCTAGCCTATCAATAAACCACCACACAAAACCACAGCCAGCATGGCGCTTGAATGCAACGCAAATACAAAAAACTTATTTCAAGAAACCGCTATAGCTTTGTAGGCTTAGAGACAATATTTCCCTCTTTTATATTCAAAGGAATAGTAAATCGGAAAATCGCGCCACCTTCTGGATTATCTTCTGTCCAGATACGTCCACGGTGAGCCTTTACAATACCAGCACTAATACTAAGACCCAGCCCTGTACCACCTGCTTGCGTTTTAGTTCTTGTGCTTTGCACAAACTTCCCAAAAATAGCTTCATGCTCTCCTTCTGGAATACCGACACCCTGGTCGATAACCGAAAATTCAATCTCATTTTGAGTATTGACATTCGCCGTAAGAAAAATAGTTTGCCCCTCATGAGAAAATTTTGCAGCATTGCCTAATAAATTCACTAATACCTGAGTTATTTTACCTTTATCACAGATAAAATCTAACTCTCTATCCTTACAATTAATTTCCAAATGCAGTTGTTTATCTGCCAATGACACAGGTGACTCTAACTCAATTTCAGATAACAAAGCTCCCACATTGCACCTATACATATTAAAATTCTCAGACCCATCTTCCATTTTTGCAACATTTAAAACATCATCCACTAAACGTGTAAGCCTTGCAGTTGTGACATTAATACGCTCAAAATAACGCCGAAGATCTTTACGGTCAGCAGTGGCATATTCATTCAAGCCAAAAACAGAAAAACTATTCATACCATGAAGCGGCGTTCTAAACTCATGAGACATATTCCTAAGAAATTCTGACTTTGCCTCATTGGCCACTTCCGCTTTTGTCTTGGCTTCTTCAAGATCAGCAGTTCGTTGTGCAACTTTTTGTTCAAGTGAATCATGTGCCTCCTTAAGCTCCTGACTCTTAATATGTATATTTCTCATCATCGCATTAAACGAGCCTGCCAACAGCCCAATCTCATCTTCGGTCATAATATCAACTTCTTTACGATAATTATGCCTATCGATAATCTCTTTTGTTGCCTCATATAACTCAATAATTGGCCGAGTAATGCCTTCTTGATATTTATTAGACAGCAATACAGCCAATATCAATGCAATCGCAATAATCATAAATGTAAAAATAAGATGATGAGGCAATTTGCCAATAAGATCCCTATAATCAGCCTCTATCGTTAAATATCCCACCAGCTCTCCACCAAAGCCAATTTGTTCAATA
Source organism: uncultured Alphaproteobacteria bacterium (assembly GCA_937907045.1). GTDB lineage: Bacteria > Pseudomonadota > Alphaproteobacteria > Rickettsiales > UBA6187 > CALCTU01. The sequence goes on along the minus strand of CALCTU010000030.1, from coordinate 11,293 downwards.
GCGGTCCATGATTCTAGAAAATTATCGTACCTTACAAAATCAACCCTATTACTTTTACATTCAAAATTCGGTGTAAATTGGAATTTCCTTAATAACTCACCAGACCTGGTATAAGCACATGCCCCCAATATTGCCTGCTTCTTAGATAAAATAGCAATTCCACGTGCTATCAGCTGTTCATCTCCCCATTCAAACCCTGGCGCAACTCTTTCTGCTGTTATTTGCAGTAATAACAGAACATTATCCTTTAAATCGTAGTTAGTTCGAAAAAGATTGTATCCAAGCAAAACAAGTGACGTCATTACCACAACTATAGAAGTTGTTAAAAAATTCATTTGAATTAATTTATTTTTAATACACTGCTTAGTTTTCATTGATTTTACTAATTTTTGCCTTTACGAGATTATATCAAATTATTATTAAAGCTTTGTTAAAGCTTATATTTTTAACCTTAAATACCCAAAATGATAGACATGGCTAAACAAAACCTAAATAACCTTAGGTATTTTTTTACTGAAGATACGAAAAATATTCAGGAATATCTAGACTTAAGAACAACACTAACCGAACAAGATAAACGTTTTGTTGGATTCAGAGAATTTAGTGACATAAACGACCACGCATATTATTTTCTTCCTGAGACAAAAGTCCTTGTTGTTTATGATGAAAATAAATGCGTAGGTGGGTGTTGCTTAATAAACAACAATCAAGTCCCCTCTATTACGCTTCCTTTACAAACTGAGATGCAGACCAGCGCTAATGATCCTGTGCCTGGAATGGAGGACATATTCAGCACAATTAATCTGAATAACAAAATATATGGCGAATTTAATCGTATAGCCATAGATACTCCTTATCGTAATATAAAAGTCGTTAAGAGAATTTTTAGTGAAATATTAAAAAAATGTTATTATGATAACGTTCAGTACTTATTTGGAGTTGGCGACACAACACGCGCTAAATTATATTGTCACATCTTCAAAAATTTAGGCCTGGAGGTAGTTTTTCATAGCGATATACATGTGCCGCTTAAAGAGGACCATGAAGGCGTACAAATGTTTTTGATGTCTGCAAACATCGAACAATATTTCCATCAATATGCCCAGAGCAAAATTATGGAGACACAATTAGAGACCACGTAGGAGGACAATCTATGTTTACGAAAAACAATATATCCAGGCTAGCACTTTTGCTTGCACTGTGCCAACCATCTGTATCAATGGCTGAAATTGCCGATGATTTTCTTGATGTTCCACTTGACGAACTAGGGGATATTGTTACATCGGTTTCTAAAAAGCCAGAATCATCATTTAGAGCACCTGCGGCTATCTATGTCCTCAAACAAGAAGACATACGGGCCTCAGGAGCCACAAGCATACCCGAAGCCCTTCGGATGGTTCCAGGCTTGCATGTTACCCGTAGCGATTCTGAGGTCTGGGGAATTACATCACGTGGCTTCAATGATGGATTTGGTAATAAATTATTAGTCCTCATGGATGGTAGAAGCATTTACACTCCTCTATTTTCTGGTGTGTACTGGGATGTACAAGATACATTCATGGATGATATTGAACGCATAGAAGTCATCCGTGGTCCTGGAGCCGCTTTGTGGGGAGCAAATGCTGTGAACGGTGTGATCAACATTGTCACAAAAAAAGCAAGTCAGACTCAATCAACTGTTGTTAACACCCATGTTGGTAAAGAAGAAAAATTTCTATCCGAAGGTCGATACGGCGGAGTCACAAGCAATGGCATCTACTACAGAATGTATGCCAAACGGTTTAACCGAGACAGCTCCCGCACCACCACAGGAGCAGATGGCGAGAACTCATGGTACTCTAATAGAGCTGGTTTCCGTACAGATTGGGATGTAAATGGAAACAACTCTTTTACCTTACAAGGAGATGTATATCGCGGAATTGAAAATCTAACCATTACTACCCCCAATCTAACTACCATAGATGATGAATTAAGACATGCTGGGGGAAATATTATTGGACGCTGGACACATCAATATTCCGAAGACTCAGAAAGCGTATTGCAAGTTTATTTTGACCGAACTGAATTCCATTACTCCCAATTAAAACAAGACATCAATACATTTGATGTGGATTTTCAGTTCTCTGAGAAATTGGGCCAAAGCCATGATATGCTATTGGGTGGTGGATATCGACTAATCTCTGATGACCTTCGAGATACTACCATCATATCTTACGAACCTGACTCAGCAAATAGACAATTCTTTAATTTATTTGCACAAGACACTATCACAGTAATTCCAAACACACTTCATCTTACCATTGGTTCAAAATTTGAACATAACGACTACACAGGCTTTGAATTTCAACCAAACTTAAGAGCTTCCTGGGCAGTTGCAGACAATCAAACAGTTTGGGGATCCGTTGCAAGAGCTGTCAGAACCCCTAGCCGTTCAGAAAACGATGTATCACTTGCTATCTTACCAGGATTCGTAAGATGGGAAGGCAATTCAGAAATTAAATCTGAAGAACTAACCGCATATGAGTTGGGGTATAGAATTAAACCAACAAATAACGTGTCATTTGATATTGCAACATTTTATAATGACTATGATAGCCTAAGAACCAGTGAGATTGGCTCTAACCCTCCCGCAGATACTGCTTTGGATCTAGTCTTTGCTAACAAGGCCTACGGAGAAACATATGGTATTGAGGTTGCTACAGAATGGGATGTAATGGATAACTGGAAAATGAATGCTGGCTATACATTCCTAAAGATAAACCTCCACTTAGACGATGATAGCCTTGCTGTGCTTGGCGAAGATGATGAAAATACATCAGCAGAACATCAATTTAATATACGTTCGGTTGTATATTTACCTAATAATGTAGAATTAAGCGGTAATGTATACTATGTTGACACTATTAGTTCATACAGTATTGAACCTTATATCCGAGCAGATGCACGTATAGCCTGGAAACCATGGGATAACACTGAAATCAGTCTTGTAGGATTCAACCTATTTGATGAGAGTCACCCTGAATTTGCGGCTCCTCTCCACGGCACTGCTAATGAGATAGAAAGGGGTTATTACGCCAAAGTCAGTCTCGGTTTCTAATGCGATTATTTATTATTTTATTACTCATTATGGTTACTCCATCGTTAAGCTATGCCCAAGGCATTAGTGAGAATGGAGTGAAAGCGCTTTATGTTCTAAAGTTTACAAAGTTCATTCGTTGGGACACCAACACAACCAACCGAACCGTCTGCACCATAGGAGACTCGGAAGATCATAAAGACAGCGTCACAAGTAATATGACGCAAGTTGTTACCACACGAAAACTTGAAAACAAATTTACTATCGTAAATAAAAAAGCACTCTCTGATTTTGATCAATGCGATTTTTTATTTATCAGTAGTTCATATTCAGGTGATATACGCGACATACTTCTGGTGGCCTCAAAACACAAAACCATTACGCTTAGTGATATTAAAGGATTTACCAATAAAGGAGGAGTCTTTGGCTTCTACCGAGATAAAGAAAAGAAAATTAAAGTAGAGTTAAACATTAAGAATATACGCAGTATCGACAAAAGCGTGAATGCGTCATTATTAGAAATGATTAAGGTGGTCGATTAATGTCCTCAGCCTCTAATACATATAACTATGATAAGTTTGGTGCTTTTGAAAAACAGCATGAACAGGAACGTCTTAACAGGCAAGCTGCACTAGCACACCAATACGACCTTCCCTTTATAAAAAGTGCTGGAATATCAGACAATCACACCATACTTGATCTTGGTTGCGGTCCCGGCCACATTGCTTATATGTTTGCAACAGAATTTCCCAAAACACATGTACACGCCATCGATAGTAGCTCTGAATTGTTAAACGTTGCAACCAACCATTACAGCGCACCTAATCTTTTTTTCAAACAGGCCTCTGTCTACGACATACCCTATGATGATCACTCTTTTGATATTGTCTATTGTCGCCTTGTCTTCCAACATTTATCTTCCCTGGGCGATGCTATTCAAGAAATATATCGAGTGCTCAAGCCCGGAGGAAAAGTCTGCATTGTAGAGATTGATGACAGTCTACAGATCTTTAGCCCAATAATCCCAAGTCTTGAACAATGCAGATCTGTTATCAAAGATGGCGTTCACCATGGTGGAAATCGTTATGTTGGCAGAGAAATTCCACCCTTGCTGCTCGCTTCGCTTTTTCAGGACATCAATATCCACACACCCTCCATTTCTACTGTCAACACAGATACCAAGTTACTTTTTGATATTGCCTTATCGTTTATACCCGACATGGCATCCAACCCCGACGGCATCACCGCAGAAGTAATATGGAAAGATATTCACCGTCACCAGGACGCATTCTTTGGTCTCATCGTCTTATTATGTATGCAAGCAACTAAACCTTATTAAGCTGCCATCTTTAATAACACCACACCAAGCAAAATAAACAACACACCGCAATAGCGCAGTAATGAAGTTGGGTCTCCAAAGAAATACACCCCAACCATAAACGTACCCGCAGCTCCAATACCGGTCCATACCGCATAAGCGGTACCAATGGTAATTTGTTTTTGCGAATACCACAATAATGCTCCACTTAGAACCATGCACACCACTGCTAAAACCAATCCCTTAACAACATGCTCTGTACTTTGGGAAATTTTTAATCCCAAAGGCCAACCAATTTCAAAGATTCCTGCTAATATCAGAGCTGCCCAATACATAAACCTATATCCTTCATTGTCTGCAAGTCGCTATTACTTACCCGTCGTAATAATATTTTGTTTATTCATTTACGAAATATTATATAGCAAACACGTTCAGTCATGGCGACCATTTATTCCAAGTTTGTCTGTTCAATCAGTTAATCTACGAACAGGGTCTATGGTGCCTCTTTGTATCGCTAAATCTTCCAGAACTGTATCTGGATCATCATGCGGTGCCAAAGCCAACAAACCATGATGGTGCATAGCCAAGGCATGCATCAACGCAAGCATAGGTTCAATCACCGGCAAGACTTCCAAATGTTGTTGAGGAAATACCTGTTTAGCACGAACTTGGGTTAAAAATGTACCTGGCGGGTACGGTGGATATTCTTTGATGCCTCGCGCTTTATATACAGCATCGATCAGATCCTTAAGCTCTTCTTGATGTTGGCCACTTTTCCATTCCTCAAGTAATGCTTTAACCTTTGCTTGCTGTGATTCTGTTTTCCCAACTAGGTTTGGTAGTTCTTTACGTGTCATAATTGCTGTTGCGGCATGAACAATCTCATCATTTTGTGTAAAAACATTTCCACCAAAAACGTATGTCATTAATGCTGAAGGAGAAAGAACCTCCTGTTTTACATTCTCACGATAAAATATTGTGAACCGCACCAAGTAATCATGTTCCGCTTGAGATAAGATTCTTTTATCTCCTGCCAATTCATTTATAAGGTCTGGAGTTATTGTCTCGCCACTTGTAAGTAGAGTTAGGAATCTTTCTTTATGCTCTCCACTCAAGAAACCATCTTTGCCAAAAACATGGTCAGCAGAAATCGGAAATGTTCTAGGGTTAATATTAATATCCTCATGTTCTAACACCGATAATGCAAAATGAATCCGCCGATATACTTGAATTAAACGTGATGAAGGCATTGTTTTACCGTCATTACTCAAACTGCATAATTGATTCATCGCCTCAGAACTAGGGTCGGCACTGATCATCTGACGTACTTCTTGCATTCTTTTTATTATCTGACCTCTAAACCGCATATCAAGAATTGGGCTACGAGGATCTATGGTTCTACTTCCTTGCAAGCTATTTATATATTCTCCAGCATCACTCATTGATGTTTTTCCGTTAATAAATTTCATTAACGCTACAATGGCTGCTGACTCAGCAACAGCAATGCCAGTGTATGAAAAAGTTTCGTCTATCCAGTCTTTGAAGGCGTCTAATTGACCAAACAAAAACGTTTGCTGTTTTTCATTAAGGTAATTATAAGATGGCTCTGCTGCCGCCGCCGCATCATCAAGGGGCATAAATATCTCTAGTCGTATGTGTTTGTGTATTTTGTATTATAATAAGCACTTACATAGCAAGTGCTCCTTTAAATGTCTAGTATACTCTTAAACTTTAAAGGACTCGATGAACTTTACGACGTATTGTAGTAATGCCATAATACGTCATAAACGGCACAAAGCCTGCCAACATACCAGGGGCAACCTCATACACCAAGAAGTTCAGTTCAAAATATCGCCATAATAACATGGCAGCTAACCCTGTAATCACCGTAATAATAGAAAGTGTTTGTGATGGGCGTACACCGGCCGTTAGTAAAACAAGTAACGGACCAAAACTACATGCAAGCGCTGACCATGCAATAAGTACTAAGTCAAATACACTATTGCTGCCATACAAGGCAATAAGCAACGCAGCAAGTGTAATCAGTAATGTTGATAGTTTAGTGACTAAATAAGAGTATTTTTTGCCAAATGTAAAATCACGCGTAACTGCCGCTGTACAACTAAGAATTTGTGAGTCTGCAGTAGACATCGTCGCAGCAAAAAGGCCCGCAAGTACTAAACCTACTAATATTTCAGGTAAAAGCAACTGTGCTAATGCAGGCAATGCAAGTTCAGCATCAAAATTTGTTGTCTCTGGAAGTAATAATTTAGCGGCTAGACCTGCCATAATTGTTAGACAATAAAAACCAATATACCAGCTATAGTAATATATTCTAATTTTATTCATATGTTTGGGCTGGTCCATCGCCATAAACCGAACCATAATATGTGGCTGGCCTATTACACCAAATCCGGCCACTACCCAACCAATAATAAAAAGCCAAGGAAATACTATGGTTGCTTCAGGAAAGAGTTGCATATAACTCGGTGAGACCTCATCTAGTGCATCGGATATTTCAGATATTCCACCAACTGTATTAATGGAGACAACACACAATATCGCCATGGCAGCAAACATGACAAACGACTGCGCAGCATCGGTCCATATTGATGCTCTTATTCCCCCTGCTACGCAGTATAGTACCACCATCACCGCACCAATCATCGCACCTGCAGCATAGTCCCAACCAAATAACGTATGCAATGCCTTACTGCCAGCATTAAGTTGCGCTGCAGCATAAGTACCCAAAAAAACAATTGTAATAATCCCACCAATAAGGCGAAGTAATTTGTAATTATTTCCATGCCATTGGCTCAGCACACCGGCAAAACTCAGAACTCCTTGCTCTTGAGTGATAATTCGCAATTTCTTGTGTATGAATAATGATGCTATAAAATCACCTACTATCCAGCCAACCATCAACCATACCGAGGAAAGCCCCACCATATAGGTGTAACCTATCATGCCAACAAACATGTAGCCACTATTGTTCGTTGCTACTGCCGACAATGCGACTAACCAAGGTCTCACACTATGCCCGGCTATGAGATAGTCAACATTCGTATGATGATTTTTTAGTACCGACAGAACCCCGATCGCAACAAATACAAGTAAACATAAACAAAAACTTAATATAATCATCGTATGTCATCTGCTCTTGGATCAAGTTCAATCACGCCAAACCCTGCCTTAGGAATAGATACAAAATTCTCGCTTGTGTGCTGAGGAATTTTCCTACCATTAATCACCCTAATCAGAGCAACAATGAGCATAAATAGGTTAATCGTTGCCATAAAAATAAATAAACCGGTATTTCCCCAAATAAACATAAATCCAGATGCCACAATAGGACCAAGAATAGCACCAATTGCATGCGATACAATTAACCCTCCACTTGCCTTAACAATGTATTTAGGTTCAAGAAAATCATTTGCTAGCGCAATAAATAATGAATAAAGCGTGTAACCAAAGCCACCAAATAACAGTGCCAACACCGCTAAATGAGTCTCAATATGTTTCATCGTATGATCAACATTAGTAATAAAGGCAATACACACCATGGTCAGGCACAAAATGACAATTGCAATTGTCATCCTCCGGTCCAAAACATCTGAACAATAGCCAATGGGCCATTGAAAAACCAAACCTCCCAAGAAGGTAATACCAATAAGCAAAGCAACATCTTGTGATGGCAATCCCATATTAGTAAAAAAGACTGCACCCAACCCCCAAAAAGCACCAATGGACAATCCCGATGCAGTTGCTCCAATAGTTGCCAGTGGAGAGATATTAAATAATCGAATAAACCCAAACGACTCGGTAGAAATATCTTCTGGTTGGCTTGCTTTACTTGTTGTTATTGGCACTAAAGAGAACGAAATTAAAATAGAAACAACCGCAAACAACGTATATTCGCTAGGTTCTGCAGTAAAAATAAAAACTTGCCCAAGCGCAAGACTTAAAAAACTAATCACCATATACACTGATAAAATACGCCCACGATTTGATGGACTCGACAACGCATTCAACCAGCTTTCGATCACCATATACAACCCTGCTATGCAGACACCATATGATATTCTCAGAATAATCCATGTAATTTCATTAATAAATAATACGTGCAGTAATGAGATCGCAGATGCTACGGATGCAAACACCGCAAACGTTCTAATTTGACCAATAGAGGGGATCAATCTAGCACATATATACGTACCCACAATAAACCCTGCAAAATAACCAGACATCATCAACCCGGTAATCCATTCAGGATAATTTTCGATCGTTGCCCTCACACCAAGCAATGTGTTGTGTAGGCCATGACCCAAACATAAAATGGCAAAACTAACCAATAAAGCAGAAATAGAATAAATCGTTGATAACATCAAAGAACATTTATGCGATGTTTATAATAAGGAACCTGTACTAGTTAACCTAGCTGTTGGTTAAGATACGCTCTTGCATCACGATCAACAATAATATTTTTTTGTTCTAACAATGAAACCACTTTATCTGCATCAGCACCTTCTTGCTTTGCCTTACAGATAAGTGTTTGCAATATTTCAAATGACAATGCTGTTCTCATAATCATCTATCCCTAGCTTAAATTAATAACAATGGTCATTATTATTACCACTATAATAGTTTGAGTTCAAATTATTTTTCTTGTAATATTAATTTCTCTTATTATAATGGGTAAAATTTTTATGATTAACCAATACACAATCTTACATGACACTTATTTACAGCCAACCAACAATAGATGATGCGGCAGCTATTCATCAGTTGGTATCAGAATCTAACGTATTAGATACAAATTCCGAGTATAGCTATCTTTTGTTATCGCATCACTTTGACACCACCTGCTGTGTCGTTAAAGATAATGGCAACGTCATAGCCTATGTAAGTGCTTACCTGCCTCCGAAAATTCCATCTACTCTTTTTGTGTGGCAAATGATTGTCCATGCAAACTATCGTGGCAAGAAACTAGCACATAATATGATTATCGATATTTTGAAACGCGCAGTATGTAATAACATTGACCGTATTCATACAACAGTGGCAGCATCTAACCATGCATCTCGTTCTGTATTTAAGCAAATTGCCAATACACTGGAGACCCAACTTCACGAAAAAGATTTCTTACATTCATCCCATTTTAGTGATCAGCACGAGGCTGAACCACTGCTTGTTATTGGACCATTTAACCATCATCAACTTGGAGAGTAACTCATGACCGCACACAAAAAGAAAGATCCATCTCATCCTCTAGAATCCAATGTCAAATCATATGTGCGGAGTTTTCCTTTTATGGCAACAAAAGCCAAAGGCTCCTATATTTATGACAATGAAGGCAATGCACATCTTGATTTTCTTGCTGGAGCAGGAACACTAAATTATGGCCACAATAACGATTTATTCAAAGAATCAATTATCCAATATCTTGAATCAGATGGCATTGTTCACGGATTGGACATGGCAACATTAGCAAAGAATGACTTTATTGAAACATTTCATCAGAATATTTTAAAGCCCCGAAACCTCGATTATCGTATACAATTTTGTGGACCTACCGGCACGAACTCTGTTGAAGCAGCAATCAAGCTCGCACGTAAAGTTACTTCAAGGGTAAATATCATTTCATTCACTAATGGCTTTCATGGCATGACCTCAGGTGCGCTCGCCGTTACTGGTAATAATTATCATAAAGAAGGCATACCCGGAACACATTCTCAATACACCACCTTTATGCCCTATTGTGGCTATTCCGATAATGTTGATGACTCCATTGCCTACATACGCCAATACTTAAAAGACAACTCCAGTGGCGTTAATTTGCCTGCCGCGATCATCTTAGAATGCATCCAAGGTGAAGGTGGTGTTAATGTTGCAAGCCCTCGTTGGCTCAGAGGAATACGCAAAATATGCAACGAATTTAATATCATGCTGATTGTCGATGATATTCAAATGGGATGTGGTAGAACAGGGAACTTCTTTAGTTTTGAGGAAGCCGGCATCACCCCCGACATTGTTTTATTGTCAAAATCAATTGGTGCATATGGCCTACCAATGGCAATAGTGTTGTTCCGCCCTGAACTCGATATCTGGACACCTGCACAACATAATGGCACATTCAGAGGCCATAATTTAGCATTTGTTGCGGCAAAAAAAGCCATTCAAACCTATTGGAAAGACAGCCACTTTTCAAAAGAAATCAAAGAAAAAGGAAATATAATCAAAGAATCCTTGGAGAAAATTTGTAAAGAATATCCCGAATATGATTTTGAACTACGTGGCAAAGGATTAGTATGGGCCCTTGAATCAAAACAATATCCAGACCTAGCTGGCGATATTCAACGTCAATGTTTTGATAATGGATTAATTATTGAAACCTGCGGCAGTACCGGCCAAGCACTGAAATTGTTGCCTGCATTAACCATTGCTCACGAAGATTTAGCCAAAGGGCTTACAATCATAGAAGATGCCTATCAGGCTGTTATTCACCATAGGCAGCAGCAACAACACAACATCGTTACATTAAGAACAAATCATTTATAAGAGGTATGTATGATTGTTAGAAATATTACAGAAATTCCCGGAACTGATCGTGAAGTTGTTAGCGATGACTGGACCAGCAGAAGACTCTTGTTACAAAAAGATGGAATGGGTTTTTCTATGCACGAAACCATTATTCGAGCAGGAGCAGAACTTGAACTACATTATAAAAACCACCTTGAAGCAGTCTATTGTATTGAAGGAAATGGCTCGTTATATGACAAGAATAATGACATAAATTATATTATTGAGCCGGGTGTACTCTATGCTCTTAATCATCATGACCCACATATCTTAAAAGCTACAAACTATATGCGCATGGTCTGTGTGTTTAATCCCCCTGT
>CALCTU010000029.1 GCA_937907045.1 uncultured Alphaproteobacteria bacterium | reverse complement strand
TATTTAACCATGTTAACAATGTATTAAGTGCACGCCGTCTCACTTCTGTACCTAAAAAATTAATTACATTGGCATTCCTAGTATTTACACTCCTATAGCAACTGTTATTCTTCAGTGCTCGCTATTTTAAGGCAAAATAAGAGAATAAAATTACTTTTTGCTTAGATCACATTATGACACATAAAAACAAGAAAAACAACTAACTCGGTATTTTTGACGGCAAAAAACACTACCTACTCGGCATTTTTGACGGCAAAAATACCGAGTTAATGGATTATTGTATCAGATCAAGGTTCTCTTGTGCACGTTCATAATGCATAGGATGGGCTGCAAGCGCCTTGCTTAAATAGGTTTTTGCAAGGTCTTTATCTTGGTTAAGCCGAGCATAAAAACCAAGATTATTATATACTCCAGACTCTGGCAGATGTTTTACCAAAATTTGTTTTGCCTTTCTGAGGTCTCCTCGCATACCATGAATAAGTGCAAGGTTCATTTCTATTTGGGTACGTTTATCACCTTCAGTCGTAACCGAAGAAAGCGCCTTTTGCATTACCTTAAGCGCCTGACGTGCATTTCCTGAAAGTGCCATTGATAACCCAATATTATTAAGAACAGACGGGTTATCGTGGCTGATACTCACTGCCATTTGATAATATTGCTTAGCTTCTTGTATGTTCCCAGAAAGTGCATGAATCACACCAAGTGCATTCACAGTACGCCACCGTGAAGCATCCTTGGTGATAATGGATGCAAAAACACCTTCTGCTTTACCAAAATCACCGCCTTGCATATAGCTTAATCCTAGACCTTCTTTAGCATCCAGGTCATCTGGCCATATCGTCAGTAGTCGATTATACTCTTTAATAGCTTTGTTAGTTTCACTACCCCGACGCAATAAATGAGCATATTCTAACCTTAATATTTTATTATCTTGGTGTTCGGTTAGTATGTTTTCATACAAAGAAATTGCCTTCGAAAAATTACCCTCACCAACAGCTAACTTAGCCTGCTCATAAAATTGAGATTCAATGTTTGATAATTTAGGCTCCTGCGACAAGACAACACCGCTATGCTGTTGTGACGTAGTTTTACAACCAGCAACACCAAATAATATTATCCATAAAAAGAAAAAATAGCGAATCATAGGCGCATAGTACTACCTTAACCACCTCTTTTCAAGCAATAGCGTAACTCTACTCATCAAAATACAACGGGAAGTAATAGTCCTCATCGTTATCTTGGGGGTAGTAATTAGGCACCACCGGTATTTGCATATATTGGTTATCTGCTTGAGGATCATATTTTGGATATGACCCGCCATAATACCCCAAATCATTATCCGGAACAGGAATGGCTCCTTGTGGCAGCACATAAATTGGCGGAGTGTAAGTAGGTGGAATTCCTCCACCATTGGGACGATAATTTGGAATTTGAGCTCGCCATCTTTCGGCCAAATCTTTTGATTTATATTTAGTAGGAGACCCTTTAGTTGCAGGCACACCAGCACATGATGCAAGAAGAAGCACCGATAAAGCCAGTAGGCAGCATATGGTGTTACGCCCTATCACTTGCAACGCCCTTTAAAACATTAGTTTAAGTATTGTTAATCAGCGCCCAACTCTATATAGTGTGTGCGCACTCCGTCATCCATACGGAGACTGATCATATGGCAATAATGCCTTTTTGTACAGCGCAATTGTTACTTTAACCTATACATACACTATTCAATATCTTATGAACCATCCACATTTACACCTATCAACAAATATTGGCCCTATTCATTTTTCAGGAATTGGCGGCATTGGAATGAGCGGAATAGCCGAAATACTTCATAACCTTGGTTATAAAGTTCAAGGCTCTGATTTGGCTGAAAATGCAAACACCCAACGACTTAAAGAAATGGGAGTCACCATTTTTACACCCCAGGAGGCCCAAAATATTAACGGGGCATCCGTAGTTGTACGCTCTTCGGCTGTTAAGAATAATAATCCTGAAATTATCGCTGCCAGAGCTGATAATATTCCTGTGATTTTACGTGCCGACATGCTTGCTGAAATCATGCGCCTTAAAACTTCTATAGCTATCGCAGGCACTCATGGTAAGACCACTACCACGTCTCTTGTTACCGCGATTTTTGCAAAGTCAGGAATAGACCCAACGGTTATCAATGGTGGCATCTTAAATGCGTATGGCACTAATGCTAGGTTAGGACAAAGTGACTGGCTTATCGCCGAGGCAGATGAATCAGACGGTACTTTTTTATGTCTTCCTGCAACAGTCGGTGTCATTACCAACATCGATCCTGAACATATGGAACATTACGGTGATTTTGATACCCTGAAAAAAGCTTTCCGCAATTTTATTGAGCAACTACCTTTTTATGGTTTTGGTGTACTTTGTGCTGATCATCCAGTGGTAGACGACATGGCCAATACCATTGAAGATCGTACGATCATCACCTATGGCATCAACAACGAAAAAGCCATGATTCGGGCAATTAACATCGAATCAACAGCACTGGGTAGCACGTTTGATGTTGCGGTAAATACTCGCAATAAGAAACAGACTATTGGCAGTATAACTCTTCCTATGCCCGGTATACATAATATATTAAATAGCCTCGCTGCTATTGCCATTGGAGTGGAACTGGACTTTAACGACCATATTATTAAAGAAGGTCTTGCTCACTTTGAAGGTGTAAAGCGTCGCTTCACTAAAGTTGATACTGTTAACAACGTAACCATCATTGACGACTACGCCCACCACCCTACAGAAATTAAAGCAACCCTTGATACTGCCGTATCTGTTTCGCAGCACCAAGGAGGAAAACTTATTGCGGTAGTCCAACCTCATCGCTATAGCCGACTTAACGACCTCTTTGAAGCATTTGCTGATAGTGTCATGAATGCTGATACGGTTATTATAACATCTGTATTTGCTGCCGGTGAACAACCCATTGACGGAGTGGATCATGCTTCATTAGCAAAACATATCTGTGACCAAGGACATAAGGCATGTTACACATGTGAGGATGAACAGGAGCTTGCTAGCCTAATTCATAAGCACTCACAACCTAACGACTTAGTTGTATGTATGGGGGCCGGAAGCATTTCAAAATGGGCCTATAATCTTCCAGAAGCGTTAAAAACTCATGCCTAATTCTCTACCAACGGCAGAACTAATCAATCAACTTCCTCATGTCCGAGGAAGTTACAGAGCAGATGCTAATTTAGCAAAAACCAACTGGTTCAACGTTGGTGGTAATGCTCAGATATTATTTCGTCCTGCAGATATCGATGATTTATCTTTTTTTATGAAAGAAAAACCACTTGATATACCCGTCACTATTTTAGGGGTTGGCTCAAATTTATTAGTACGAGATGGTGGTATTGATGGAGTTGTTATCAAACTGGGCAGAGGTTTTACCGATATTCAGGTGGATGGAACTACTATTACAGCCTCAGCAGCAGCACTGGACTATAATGTTGCTAATATTGCCGCTCAAGCCGGCATTGATGGATTGTCTTTTTTATCGGGTGTTCCTGGCACTATTGGAGGAGCCTTAGCAATGAATGCAGGCGCATATGGAGGAGATATTGCGTCAGTACTGGTAAGTGCAAAAGCTGTCGATGAAAAAGGTGATCTTCATGTACTAACACCCAAAGACATTGGATATATTTACCGTGGCAACACACTACCAGAGTCTATGATTTTTGTTGAAGGAACCTTCAAAGGAAGTAAAGCAGACCCTCAAGTAATAAAAAAACAAATTGAGGAAATAACTGCCAAACGTCAAGAAACCCAGCCTATCAAAGAAAGAACTAGTGGTAGCACTTTTAAAAACCCAGAAGGAAAAAAAGCCTGGCAGTTAATTGATGAAGCCGGATGTAGGGGCTTACAAATTGGAGGTGCGCAAGTATCAGAGAAACATTGTAATTTTTTTATTAACACCGGCAATGCAACATCCACAGACATTGAAGAATTGGGTGAATTGGTACGAAAAAAAGTTAAAGAAAAAACTGGCGTCGACCTACAATGGGAGGTTAAAATTATCGGGAAATCACGATAAGGGGTAAAGTAGTATTATGATCGAGACAAAACGATCAGGAAAATTTAAGCACATTGCGGTGCTCATGGGTGGACTTTCTAAGGAACATGATGTTTCTATTACGACTGGTAATGGAGTTGTAGAAGCACTACAAGCACTTGGCTATGAGAAAATTTCACCCGTTATCGTCGATAATCATGTTAGTACAACCCTAGCAAATCTAAAACCCGATGCCGCTTTTAATGCACTACATGGCAACTTTGGCGAGGATGGATGCATTCAAGGTATTTTAGAGTATTTACGCATTCCCTATACTCACTCAGGAGTGACCACCTCCGCACTGGCAATGCATAAGGCAATGACAAAACAGCTTTTAAGCTCTGCGGGCATACCTACTCCGGCTGGTCAATATGTTGATCGCAACACGCTTATCACTATGTTACCCAATCTTATTGCACCTTATGTGATCAAACCAAATAGTGAGGGTTCTAGCATCGGAGTTCTTATTGCAAAAGATCGTAACGCAGAACCATTTACCGAACGTGATATTTCAGATCATTCCCATTTTTTGGTTGAAGATTACATCCCCGGACTTGAACTTAGCTGTGCAGTACTTGACTCTGGTCCGTTAGGCGTAATCGAACTTGAACCAATAAACAGTGAGGCATTTTACGATTACACTCGCAAGTATGAGGACAACCAAACCAACCATTACACTCCGGCTCGTATTGATGATAATCTGACAAATGATCTTATGGATTTATCATTTCAGGCACACAAATTACTTGAATGCCGCCATATTAGTCGCAGTGACTTTCGGTATAACCCAGATACTGGACAATTCTTTTTAATGGAAGTAAACACACATCCTGGATTAACAAAGCTATCTATTGTTCCTGAAATCGCGGCTTATCGTAATATTTCATTTAATGAGCTCATTTTGTATTTAACCGAGCATGCATCATGCGAAAAATAACGCGAGCAACGTCTAAGAAGAAAAAGTTCTCAATACGAGGAATTCTTACCTGGATTGGAAGCACGATATATAGACTATGTGCCTACCCACCTACCCTTATTATTATGGGAGTCATGGCTGCATGGCTGTGGTTTTATCAATCAGGAACAATGCACCTGACCCAATATCATCTGTATAATGCTGGTGTATCATTGAGCCACTCAGCTGGCCTCACCTTAGAGGATATATACTTGGAAGGGAAAAAATACAGCAACGACAAAGACGTTATCAATGCAATGAATGTGAGTCTTGGCGATGCATTACCCTTTATTAATATCGAGCACATTAAAACCAATTTAGAGAACTTAGAGTGGATTTCCTATGCGGTGGTTGAACGCCTTTATCCATCAACATTAAGTGTACGAATTATTGAACGCTCACCGCTTGCTTTATGGCAAAATAACGGACTTGTCTCGCTCATAGATACCCAAGGAAAAGTTATTTATACTGACAATCTTGAGCCATTCAAAGACTTATTGCTATTGGTGGGCGAAGATGCTCCTTCACACACACATATATTATTGAGTATTTTGGATCACAACAAAGATGCCAAGAAATTAGTTTCTTCAGCTGTACGCGTTGGTCAGCGCCGTTGGGATATACATTTGCATAATGGCCTGGTTATTAAATTACCCGAGAATAACCCCCAAGAAGCTTGGAAACAGCTTATTTCTTTGCATCATAAAAGTGATATCCTTAACAAAACGGCTCAAATCATTGACCTTCGTATTGAACATAAAATGTATTACACACCTACCGTAGGACCATAACTGATCACCAAAACTCAATTGAATGAAATGATGAAAAGTTTTGCCAATATGCGACTCCCATGTTATTGTGATAACAGTTCCCCAAACATCTTTTCAAACTTTGATTTACACCCAAATGGCTAAGCAACCTCGAACAACTCTTGCTGCTCTTGATATTGGTACAAGCAAGATTGTATGTCTGATCGCTAATATCGACACCAAGGGCACACTTCAAGTTGTTGGCATCGGCCATCAAGAGTCCAAGGGTATCAAAGCAGGTGTTATTACCAATGTAACAGATGCTGAGAATGCTATACGCAATGCCGTTAGCGCAGCTGAACAAATGGCAGGCGTGAATGTCGATAGAGTTATTGTTAATATCTCTGGTGCAAAACAAAAATCCCATTTCTTACATGTTGCCATCCCCATTAATCCAAACCAAGAAATAAACACACGAGATATTGACCGTTTAATTGATGAAGGATGTCATCACATTGCCACTGATGACCGTGAAATTATCCATTGTATTGCACTGGATTACACTCTTAACGATAACCAAGGAATTGATGACCCCAAAGGTATGTTTGGAGCAAAGCTAGGAGCTAACTTACATATTGTCTCAGGCTGCGCTACCACCATTATTAACCTTACAAATTGTTTGGCACGTTGTCACTTGGATGTAGAGTCATATGTATGTAGTGCCTATGCTTCTGGTTGGTCCATTCTTACCGAAGACGAAAAAAACTTAGGTGTTATTCTGATTGACTTTGGCAGTAGTAATACGGCTGTTGCTTCTTTTAAAGGAGGCCATTTTGCTTACACCCATACCATTGGCATGGGCGGCATGCATATCACGAATGACATTGCACTTGGCCTTTCTACACAAATAGAAAGCGCAGAACGCATCAAAACGCTCTATGGTAGCTTATTCACAAGTTCTGGAGACGGAAAAGACATTATTGATGTCCCTCATGTTGGCGAACATGGCACCACAGATACTGGTCATATTCAACGCAGTGAGTTAGTAGATATTATCAAACCGCGTATAGAAGAAATCATTGAAATGCTCCAAAAGCAAACTCAGAATGCAAATTTAAGTTCAATGGGCGCAAGTATTGTTATCTGCGGAGGTAGCAGTCAACTTACTGGTATGAAAGAATATTTAAGTCATCATTTTGATAAACCCGTACGTATTGGCACCCCTACCATGCTTGCTGGACTCGCCGAAAGCACCAAAGGTCCTTCCTTTGCCACATCAATAGGCATGCTTGAATACGGGCTGGACCACTACCTTAAACATCAAGTTGGCTTAGGAAATCATCGTTTTAATGTAAACCAAACCATGTTATCGTTAGCACGTTGGTTTAAAGAAAATTTCTAGCTAAAATAAATGTTATGATGGATATTCAAGAAATTTACCGTCTTTATATACAACCTCTTGTATATCGACACCAAATCAGGCGTCCATTCTGGCGAAGCTTAGGATTTGCTGCAAAAGGTTTTTTGGCAATAACAGTGCTTCTGCAAATTGGTTATTTACTCGATTTTTCTGTGATTATGGCTCCCTTTGGTGCATCGTGTATACTTATCTTTAGTCGACCACGTTATGACTCCTCACAGCCAGCCAATGTGATGGGAGGGTATTTTATCGCCTCAGTGGTCAGTGTTACTTGTATTCACTTCTTGCCATTAGAATGGTGGACCGTTGGTTTTATGTTGGTAGTAACCGCAACACTAATGGGGATGTTAAGAGCAACACACCCACCAGCCGGTTCCGTTCCGTTATTGTTATTTTTTGATCCCGCCTCAGCAACATTAGACTTTATTATCTTTAATAGTCTAACCGGTAGTCTGATTTTAATTATGTTTGGGATTATTCTGCATAAGATTCCTCCTCAACAGCTCTATCCTAAGCGCGTACCCAATGTTAGTACCCAGATAGACCTCTCTAATTCCTAAAGAGATACGTTGGGGATACCATCCACACGTTCCAAGAATGCCTTGCAATGCGATGTCACCACATCAAATGACTGCTCGTTATTAGCTTCACATCGCAGAATAAGTGCAGCTTGAGTATTGGATGCACGCAATAACCACCACCCATCATTTAACTGAACACGCACTCCATCAATGTCGCTATAGCTAACATTTTCCTCATCAAGACTCTCTTTTATGCTCTCAACCAAGCCAAATTTTTGTTCCTCAGAAACATCAATACGCATCTCAGGAGTACTAATAGAAGTAGGAAGTTCATCTAAATAATCGGATAATGACTTCTCTGAGCTGGCTAAAAAATTAAAGAGTTTTATTGCTGCGTAGAGACCGTCATCAAACCGCCCATAATCTTTATAAAAAATATGACCACTCATTTCACCAGCAAGTGATGCATCAATTTCTAACATCTTAGCTTTAATAAGCGAATGTCCCGTTTTCCACATTACAACATTTGCACCTTTGCTTGCCAAAAAGTCTATAATTACCTGACTTGTTTTGACATCCACAATAATGGTGGCACCAGGTTCTTGTTGCAATACACCTAGCGCTAAAATTGCCACCAACTGATCACCTGCAAACATACGCCCTTGATTGTCCATAGCTACTACACGGTCAGCATCACCATCAAACGCAAATCCAAGATCAGCACGTTGCTTTATAATTTCTTCTTTAAGCTGCACTAAATTTTTTTCTACCGTAGGGTCAGGTGGATGAACCGGAAATGTACCATCAATTGTTTCATTCAGTAATATATGGTCACCTGGTAATAATTTGGTAATTTCTGCCATCATTTGACCTGCAGCACCATTTCCTGCATCCCATACTATTTTAAGACTACTTGTATCAGGCTCAAATGCTGACCTTAATCCTTCTAGGTAAGCATTGGTAACATCCTTTACTTGAACACCCCCTTGTCCTTCTATAAATTCTCCTTGTTGGCAGACGCGTCCAATTTCCATGACATCATCGCCATAAAAGGGTTTGCTACCCAGTACAATTTTAAAACCATTATGGGTAGGAGGATTATGGGAGCCAGTAATCATAATACCGGCATCAGCCTGTAAGTGCTTAACAGAAACATATGTCATTGGTGTTGGCCCACATCCAATATCCAACACCTGCACACCAGAATCTACCAACCCACTAATAAGCTGCTCTTTCAGTGCAGGCGAACTTAACCGACCATCGCAACCAACACAGATTGTAAGTGCTTCTTTTTTAAGACGCGTTGATGCAAGCGTTGCAAAAGAACGACCAATAAAATAAGCATCTTGCTCAAATAAGGTTTCGTTAACAATGCCCCGAATATCATAAGCTCGTAAAATAGATGCATTAAATTGGTGAGGAGGAAGTGTAGTAGCTTTCATAAGGATATATAATTCTGGATGTTGTACTGCTTCAAGATGAACAAGAACATAACTATCTTTATGGCAATTAACAAGCAAGACCTTATAAAATCACTCTTTACCTTGTCTTTCAAAATTAGGCTTACCTGGCAAATTACTTAACATTCTAACCCTTAACCATGGAGGCAATATACCAATAAGTCTAGTCATCGTATAAAGCCAAAAACCAAAACCAATACGAATAGGATTGGTTTTTAATTTACGTTTTATAAGTTCCGCAGCAGCGTCTGCTTCCATCAAGCCTGGCATGGGATAATCATTAATATCCGTCATTGGAGTTTTGATGTAACCTGGTGTAATCACGGTTACACCGATGTTAAATGGCGCAAGCAAACCCCTTAGTGCTTCACCATACATACGAACAGCCGCTTTACTTGCACTATAGGCAGGAGAACTAGATAGTGCCACAAAGCCTGCCAAAGAACTCACCAATGCCAATTGTCCTGATTTTCTTTGACGCATGCGATCCATCAATGGATAAATGGTATTGATGACACCATGAAAATTAATATCCATCACTTTTTTGGCTTGATCAGCCCCCTCTCCACCTAGGCTACCTGCAGAAACCCCAGCATTGGCAATAATGCAATCAACTGGATGAGCGTCATCAAACGTAAGCAACCATGCTTGCATTGTATCAGCGTCTGTAACATCCATGCTTGCAGAATGCACCTTGGCACCACTATCTTGGCAGTATGCAATTACCTCATTTAGTCGCTGCTGATCTCGAGCCAACAAACCTAAAATGATACCCTCCTGGGCGTATGATTTTGCCATTGCGGCTCCTAAACCACTACTGGCACCTGTAATCACAATGACTTTTGGGTTGCGCATGTTTATCCTTTATTGTATGTGTCCAAGCTTTGCTACGCATTTATAATCGTTAGGTATGCTCATGGAACACACCCTCACACGTCGCGGATTTATGTTTGTATTATCATCTCCTTCTGGAGCAGGCAAAACTACGCTCTCCAGACTGCTGATGCAAAATGATGATAACCTCACTATGTCCGTATCCTATACCACACGTGCCATGCGAGAAAAAGAGGAAGATGGCATTGACTATCATTTTGTTGATAAAGAAAATTTTCAGCAGAAAATTGATACTAAGTTCTTCTATGAATACGCCGAAGTATTTGGCAACAGTTATGGCACACCACGCCAGGTGGTAGAAAGCGCCATTGATGCCGGCCAAGACGTATTATTTGATATTGACTGGCAGGGCACAAGACGTCTTACCGATAAAGCACGAGAAGATATTGTGAGTGTTTTTATTCTTCCTCCTTCTATGCAAGAATTGGAACGCAGACTTCGCACCCGCGCTCAAGACGCAGATGAGGTAATTGCTCGTCGTATGGACCGTGCGGCCCAAGAAATCAGTCATTGGGACGAATATGACTACGTTATTATTAATGACTCTATTGATGGTAGCTTACAAAAAATTCTTTATATTCTTAAATCTGAACGCCTAAAGCGTACCCGTCAACATGGGCTTGGCAACTTTGTTGACGAACTAATTCACTAATACTAATTACCAATTAGTATTAAAAGGCATTTATGCTAATTGACAATTAGTATAAATAGCATATAATACTAATTATTAATTAGTATTATATGCTATGACTATTACACCTACTATACTCAAATCAATTATTACTGATCAGAAGCATGACCATAAGCTTCCACGAAACTATATTACGCGTGATATTGAGACCAAATTAAAAGAATTATCAAATAATGATGAAATCATTGTACTTACTGGCTTACGAAGAGCTGGTAAGTCTGTATTATTACAACTTATACGAACATATTATAAAAAATCAGACTACTATTTCAACTTTGAAGATGATCGGCTTTCCCATTTTACAAGTCAAAATTTTCAATTACTTTATGAAACCTTCATAGAAATATATGGTATACAACAAACATTCTTTTTTGATGAAATTCAGAATATTAAAGGCTGGGAAACATTTGTTAGACGCCTTTATAACGCAGGATGCAAAATATACATTACAGGCTCAAATGCAAATTTATTCAGCCAAGATCTAGGTACTCGCCTTACAGGAAGATATATCCCTGTTACTATTTATCCTCTTTCATTTCACGAATATGTTGGCAATACCGAACCTTCTATCGCTAACAATAAACACTTTGGAACCAAAGAAATTGGAGTGATAAAGAATTTATTTGGAGAATTTATCAAGCATGGCGGTATACCTGAATATGTCAAACGAGGCCAAAAAGAATACTTACATACTTTGTATGAAAGCATTATATACCGTGATATTGTAACACGCTACAAACTCAAAGATGCAACATTGATAAAAAACATCGCACATTATTTAGCTAGTAATATTGGCAAAGAAATCACGGCCAATAGCTTAAAGAACATTTTTGGTGTCGCTAATAGTGTAACAATAAGTCATTATCTTGACTATTTACAGCATAGCTTTTTATTTTGCTTAGTAAATCGTTATCACAAATCACTTAAAACTCAACTTCGCTCTCCTAGAAAAAACTACATCATCGACCCCGCTATGGCTAATTTAATTGGCTTTAGGCATTCGGATGATTATGGCCGCATGTTAGAGAATATTATATTTCTTGAGCTCAAACGTCGTGGTCATGAATTATTTTATTTTTCAGAGACAAACGAATGTGACTTTATCGTCCAAAAAAATAATACAGTAACTAGTGCTATTCAGGTATCCTTAAACATCAGCAATTCTACAACAAGAAATCGCGAATTAATTGGTCTAAAAACAGCGATGAAACATTTTAACCTTCAAGAAGGTTTTATTATCACTCAAGATGAGGAGGAAACCATTTTTATAGAAACTGATGAAGGCAACAAAGATACCATACACATCATACCTGCTTACAAATGGTTATTGACATAATCATAAAAGTAACCTCTTATAGCATCAGAATGTTTATTAATATTTAAATAAACACTCAGTTCACTGGTTTAAAGAGGTATAAACAATGGTAGGGTATGTTCTTATAGAAACTGGTGGCACCTTTTCGATGGGTAGAAATAAAGAAGGAAAACTCACACCCACATATGACATACGCTTTTACTGTCTTGCAATGGCCATTGCTGACCTGAGCGTAAGCAATGATATTAAAAAAGAGCTTCTAAAGACGCTAACTGAGGCAAATACACCTATTAACAACCATGGTATTGAGTCTGAAGAAGTAACCTTATTTTTGAACAAGCTGATAGATTCAATTAACAAGCATCGTAGAGAAAAAGAACCCTATAATCTAGACAGTCTTTTTGCTCTCTATAAATTCAATCAAGAAGTTAAAAAACCCTACACCATTGACAGTATTGTATTTGATATCCATGAACACTATCCTTTGCTCTTTAAAAGCATCATGGATTCACTATCTACTGGAGAACACGTTATTGTCATTGGGGGCACAGACACGTTAGAATTTTATGCCAAAATGATTGCTTATGATCCACGGTATCAAAAATGGCGAAATGAAAATATAGATAACACAAGTCATCTTATTTTTTTAAGTTCCATGGTAGCATTTTGCGATGGACCTGCTCACATTGCAGCACTTCTTGCTCATGCACAAACAACCACAGAAGAACCTATCCCAACACCATTCACCTATGCTATAACCGCTAAAGATAGTAAGTGCACAGCAATTACGCAACATGATTTGTATGCCCCTCTTGCTAAGATATCTGCGACCAAATTTAATGCATTTCGTAGTGGTTCAACCGCCGAGACTCCCGAATCGATGGCAAAAAACATGACTAGCCTTGATGGAAGAACGTTCAATAAAGTTGCACCACCGCTTATTAACGGTAATAGTTGCGCTGTTATTGAATCTTATTTAAGGCACTTTCACGATGCTGTAGTTATTATTGAACTACCCTTACATCCTAGTGAAAGTAACGACAGATCAAAATGGAACGCTATTCTTGAATTGGTAAAAGAACGATCAGCAAACGGTATTCACACTATTGTGGTGAATGATTTACGTTTTAACATCATGCACAGACAATTAATGTCTACTACACCAAATGATCATGTTATATGCGATCGGTTTGTTTTGGCTTTTCAAAAGGAGGGAGGAATTGTTGTACAAAATACTACTACGAATGATACTTATGCAATGGCATTATTTACATCAGTGCCACCTATAAAAGCACAATCCTCGCAAGAGAGGCATCCTCTAGTTGGCCCTCAACCTCAAATTGGTATTCAATACGTTCCTGACCAAGAAATGTTTAAGGATGCACTTGATGCTTGCAAAACTCTCGCTGGCCACGGGGAACAAACTACTGTTGTTCTTCGGGCTTTACCTGGCAATACATTACCAATTTCTATGCAAGGATGTCTTTTAGAAACACTTGACGCGCCATCGGTAGCAACTATATGTGTCGGATGCAAATATCCTGAAGGAAAGCCACAAAGCAAATATGCTGCAGCAGGAGAAGCAGGCCAACACGTTCAACAACTAAGAATGACGTCACCTTCAAGAAGGTTAAGTAGCAGTAGTGTAAGCTCTATGTCGTCTCCATCGTCATCATCGCCACCATCTTCTGGAGGAAGTGGCTCCCCAGGACTTCCATAGCCATTAAGAAAACTTTTCTCAAGATGATGCACCATTGGTTGACATCTTACCTTCCTTACCACGTAATAACCTCATAATATTATCTTTGTGGCGATAAATAATAAGCCCATTAATGACCAACGATAACGCCCCTACTCCTGAAGGTGCAAACGCAATTGCAATCACTGGTGATAGTGCTGCTCCCAATATTGACGATAATGAAGAATATTTTGTAATTGAAAACGTAGTAAGCCACACCGCACCATAAAAGAGTGCTACTGGCCAATAAATCACGGCATAAACCGCCAATGACGTCGCCACCCCTTTACCACCTTTAAACTGTAACCAAACTGGAAACATATGGCCAACCACTACTGCTAATCCTGCTAACAATGCAGCTTGATGACTGACACCTATTGCCATAGCAACCGCAGCAAT
The DNA here is from genome assembly GCA_937907045.1 of uncultured Alphaproteobacteria bacterium. Taxonomy (GTDB): domain Bacteria; phylum Pseudomonadota; class Alphaproteobacteria; order Rickettsiales; family UBA6187; genus CALCTU01. The sequence goes on along the minus strand of CALCTU010000029.1, from coordinate 6,207 downwards.
ACCCTTTAATATATCTAAGATCAGTGTAATAGCTCCCCATTTTTTACCACATGTTCTTAGTACATTTGTTGCCCCAATATTTCCTGAACCTTCTTTGGTCACATCCACTCTAGCAATATATTTTCCAATAATCATTCCAAACGGAATAGATCCAAACAAATAGGCTAGACCAACAACAAGAATAGTGAATAATATTTCCATAACACACTCTTTAAAAGGACTATTAGTTATTCAAGGTTTTTTGATTACGGTTATATTTGCGCCACAAACGAACATTTTGATTATGCTGTTTAAGGTTAGTCGCAAAACGATGGCCTCCCGTTCCATCCGCCACAAAATAGAGCTCATTGGTTTTATCTGGCATTAATGCAGCTTCAATTGAGGCTTTACCAGGATTGGCAATGGGACCGGGTGGCAGTCCATAATTTCTATAGGTATTATAAGGGTCTTGGCGCTCTAAATCTTTGGTATATAATGGACGCTTAAGCACATATTGACCTTTAGTTATTGCATAAATTACTGTTGGGTCAGTCTGCAAACGCATGCGTTTATTTAAACGATTCACAAAAACGGCAGCCACTCGCTTACGCTCATCCGGCATGCCAGTTTCTTTTTCAATGATAGATGCAAAAATAAGCGCTTCTTCTTTGGTTTTTATTGGTAAATCTGAGTCACGCTGTTGCCATAATTGATCAAGAGCAGTTTGCATTGCAGCTTGCATTTGTTTCACTAACTGTGCTCTGCTTTGGTTATAATGGTAACTGTACGTCTCCGGTAACAATACTCCTTCCGGAATATTGTTTGGTACATCACCTGTCATATGCGGCGCATTTGTCACTAATTCTAGTATCTGAAAGGTCATCAGACCCTCAGGAATTGTTAATTGATAAACAATAGTATCACCACGTGATAGCTTTTCAAAAACATTATAAGGCGTCACAGCTCCTTCAAATGCATATTGTCCGGCTTGTAGCATGTGGTCAGGCTTAAGAAAACGAAGCCACAAAGAAAATATTTTAGGATTCGTGATCACATCCTGTTTTGCCAACATATCCGCAATCGTATTGATAGCAGTACCAGGCTCTATAAGAACAATTTTCTGAGCACCCAACTCTGTTGGTGTTTGAATATACTGCTCCAACCACATTGCAGCAGTGGCAACCAAAAATACCGCCACAACCACACACACCGCAAAAGTAGCAATTATCCACTTAAACAGCTTTTTACGAGCACTTCCACCCGGCTTTTTGTTTTCGCTGGGCGTTGGTGAAGAGGCCGTCACAATATTTTACTCACATTTTTTAATGATAAGTGACGCATTTGTTCCTCCAAAACCAAATGAATTGGATAACACAGCATCAACCTTTTTCTCTTTGGCTACCAAAGGAACCAAATCCATGCCCTGACTTCCTTCAGATGGAGTCTCAAGGTTAAGTGTTGGAGGAAGAATACCATGATGAAGAGCTAATGTCGCAAATATCGCTTCCACACCGCCAGCTGCACCAAGCAAATGGCCAATGGATGATTTGGTAGATGACATTGACATGTTGTCGTCACCAAATAGTCGACGTACAGCCGAAAGCTCAATCATATCCCCAAGCGGAGTAGAGGTACCGTGAGCATTCACATAACCAATATCAGAGCTATTAAGCTTAGCATGATCCAGTGCCATTTTCATAGCACGGTATGCACCATCACCGTCTGGATGTGGTGAAGTAATATGGAAAGCATCACCCGATAAGCCATAGCCGGCAACTTCACCATATATTTTAGCTCCGCGTGCTTTAGCGTGTTCTAGCTCTTCTAGAACAACCACTCCAGCACCCTCACCCATCACAAAACCATCACGGTCTTCGTCCCATGGACGAGATGCTCTGTGTGGAGTATCATTAAAATTGGTGGAAAGTGCTTTAGCAGAAGCAAACCCTGCAATACCAAGAGGACATATTGCAGCTTCAGCACCACCGGCAACCATCACATCTGCATCGCCAAAAGCAACCAGACGCGCTGCATCACCAATAGCATGTGCTCCCGTAGAACAGGCAGTTACTGCTGAATGATTAGGGCCTCTAAAACCATATTTAATGGAAACCTGACCCGATGTTAGATTAATCAAACTACCAGGTATAAAGAAAGGACCAACTTTACGAGGCCCATGCTCGTGCAATAGAACTGAATTTTTTTCAATCCATGGCAAGCCACCAATACCAGAGCCTATCATCACTCCAGTACGTATACGTGACTCTTCATCCTCTGGTTTCCAGTCTGCATCTTCAACAGCCTGTGTAGCTGCTGCTACACCATAGAGAATAAAATCATCAACCCTACGACGCTCTTTAGCAGGCATCCAATCATCTGGGTTAAATCCATCTTCTTGGTCTTCGTGACTAGGAACCTGACCAGCAACACGCGCAGGCATTGCAGATGGATCAAACTTGGTAATAGGACCCAAGCCAGATTGACCTTCAATAAGCCGCTTCCATGTGGCATCAACACCACACGCCAGCGGACTTACCATTCCAAGACCGGTAATAACAACTCGCCTCATCAACGCTTCGCACCTATGTCTGATTAAAAACAAAAAACGCTTAAGTATTTATACTTAAGCGGCTTCATCGGATACAGATTTAATATACTTTACAGCATCTTCCAGGGTTACAATTTTTTCTGCTTGTTCGTCAGGAATCTCGATACCAAATTCTTCTTCAAACGCCATCACAAGCTCAACTTGGTCAAGGCTATCTGCCCCCAAATCGTCAATAAAGCTAGCATTAGCAGAAATCTTGCTCTCGTCTACATCAAGATGTTCAGCAACAATCTTTTTGACTTCATTTTCGATATCACTCATATCAGATATTCCTAATTATTGTTAAAAACATTTAGTTGTATTTAAGGCAACTTGTAAAGTTTAGCCTAGGGCGCATTCGCCCATTATTAAGAGCACATCATATGGCCAATTGTTGGTGAGTCAATGGTTTTTTATTTGTAATCTTTAATACCATAAAGAGCTCTGCAATTTACACCTGTTAAATTAAGCCTATACGAGGTAGCTGTAGATTGTGAGGCAGTTGCCCAATCTTGATCAAGGCAGTGTACACCTCTAGTAAAAGAACTATCTCCTCCTTCCATAGCAATTAACTTACCCTTATTCGGTATCCCATCATCAATTTTTTCATCTAACTGGAATGTTTGTAAAGGAGTCATAACGGCTCCCCACGGCATCCACGAACCTCCCCCTGTATAATCAAAAATTCTACCAATATGCACAGCTGTAGGTCGCACTCCAAATACTGGGCCCGAATGTGTTAAATACAATACCCCTCCATCTGAATGGATATCAATAGATGGACAAAATGACCGAAAGAAACCTTCCGAGACCGACGGAGTCCCTGTAATGTCTGTACCTAACAATTCAGCTTTAGCAACTTGTTGCATAGCATGCATTTGTTCATTGTCAGGAAAACCATCATACTCTATATCAAAATCGCCATCTCCGTTTGACGTTCCTGATGCACCAGACCCCCAATACGACTCAGCATTAACCATATCACCTGGATATGCTTGATACGCACTTTCAAATGTTCTAAATGCACGCTCATATGTCTGCAAATCAGACACTAAAGACTGCAATCTTGCACTCTCCACAAGCGAAGAGGCAGCTGTAATAGCTGCAACAATAAGACCAATAATTAATAACACTATTGATAGCTCAATTAGTGTAAATCCTCTGATCACAAACCCTTTATCCTGTAACCATTTCCATCATCGTGGTCACCACCGCAGGAGCATGTTGTTTGTTAGTTCTGGATTTAGCATAGAACATAAAACCTTGCAAAAAACATAACAACGCTCGAGCCAGTTGATCCGCATCTTTGTGGTCTGGAATATGCCCTTGTGCTTGTCCATCCCTAATACAAGCCGTAAAAATAGATTCCAATTTACTACAAAAACCTTCTATTACCTCAACTACTTGTTGACTAACCGCATCACGCTCTGCAAGTGCATTAAGGTACAAACATCCTTTAAATTGGCTAGTACACCCAGCTTCTTCTACTTTACGAAAATACAACTCCAACGCTTCTAATGATGGAGATTCCATCATCGTGGTAAACATCTCATTCAAATATTGATTATAAAAATTCTCTAGTGATGCAGAAAAAAGTCCTTCCTTACTACCAAACTCTTTATACATACTTGCTGTATTAAGGCCAGTAGCTTCAACCAAATCAGACATCGACGTTGCTGTGAACCCTTTCTGCCAAAATACATTCACAGCTTTGCATAATACGTCATCACGCTGATATTCTTTTACCCGAGGCACGGCACACTACCCTCACATTGTTAGTTGCTTACACCCCCAGAATGTTATCTTCTTTATACGACAAAGCCAACTATTTCTTTGATTTGCTTGATATTTTTTTCAGCAAGTGCTGCAGCATTTTCTGCTCCTTTATCCAATAAAGACTGAAGGTAGGCCTTATCATCTGTGAGCTGACGATATGTGGTTGTGATAGGCCCCAAGTGCTCAATCACAGCATCAGAAAGTAGTGTCTTAAATTGTGAAAATCCCATCGATTCAACCTCTTGGCACACTTGCTCATGCGTTTTTCCAGTAATAGCTGCATAGATATTGATAAGGTTGGTAGCTTCAGGTCGATTATCAGGATCATGCGTAATCCCTTCATGCATATCCGATTTCGCTTTTTTAAACTTTTTTGCAATAGTATCACTATCATCGCTAAGATGAATTCTGCTATATTCAGATTCATCCGACTTACTCATTTTTTTGGTGCCATCACGTAAACTCATTACCCTAGTAGCAGGACCAGCAATAAGCGGCTCAGGAAGCGTAAAATATTCACGATCATATTGGCGGTTAAATGCGCCCGCAATATCACGAGTAAGTTCCAAATGCTGCTTTTGATCTTCACCCACCGGTACATGTGTGGCATGATAAAGTAAAATATCTGCAGCCATTAGCACCGGATAACCATAGAGCCCTAACCCACTTTGGTCTTTATGCTTACCGGCTTTTTCTTTAAATTGCGTCATGCGATTAAGCCAACCCAGGGGCGTCATTGTTCCCAAAATCCAGGCTAATTCACAATGTCCCGCTATACGGGACTGGTTAAATATGACTGACGTTTCAGGGTCAATACCACAAGCAATATATGCTGCGGCCGTATCTAAAGTTGATTCAGTAAGGTATTTTGGATCCTGAGGAACAGTAATAGCGTGCAAATCCACAATACAAAACAGACACTCATAACTGCCTTGAATATCAACCCATTGCTTAATAGCACCCAAATAATTGCCTAAGTGAAGGTTACCAGTTGGCTGAACACCAGATAAAACACGAGATGTCATCATAGAAAAAGAGATTATTATTAACTGCGTTAAAAACCAACCTAGTTTTCCCAGGGTCGGTCGATTGAAGCAGCAGCATAATAATAGCCTTGGATATAGTCAATCTCCATAGACTTCAAAATATCAACAATCTCTTTATTTTCGGCGAATTCAGCAACCACTTCTAACTTCAGTTGCTTGCCCAATTGCACTAATGTTTCTACAAATGCTCTACTATCAGCATTGGTTTGAATGTCACGTACATAAGAACCATCAATTTTAACAATATCCAATGGAAGCGTACGAATTTGTGCAAAGGATGTATACCCAGTTCCAAAATCATCAAGAGCAATTTTACACCCAAGATCTTTGATAATTCTTACATTTTGTTCAAGTTTTTCGGGATTAAGATTCGTGCTAGTCTCTGTAATTTCCACTATTAATCGATTTGCAATATCATGTTCTTTAAGCCTATTGGTGATGGTTTGCATCCACTTTAAATTTTGTAATGTGTAATGCGAAGCATTGATACTTAAAGTTATATCAGGATATTTAATCAGCTCATCAATCGCCATGGTTAAGGTTGCCGAATCAATAAGGTCAACAAATCCCATTTTCTCTGCTACTGGAATGAATGGCCCAACCGTTACAGGGTCACCATCCTCGTCAATAATACGTAACAGACATTCATAAAAACCAGCCTTTTCAGTTTTGCTATCTATAATTGGCTGAAATGCTAGTGCCAACTTATTTTCACGAAAAGCATTCTGAATACAATTTGCCAGCACCATCTGGTGCTTAGATGCAATAATTTTATGCATTTGAGAGTTATTAAATAACATATAATTATTGCGGCTCTCT
>CALCTU010000028.1 GCA_937907045.1 uncultured Alphaproteobacteria bacterium | reverse complement strand
TGCGTAGTAACTTGGATGTGGCGGTGAACCTTCCTGTACAATCGTTGCATGTAGATCTTACGCGTGGCCCTGCGCAGTTGGATAATTTGTTAGCAAAAGCACCACAAGGATTGGAATTATCACTTGGTGTTGTAGATGGTCGTAACATTTGGCGTAACGACTTTGAAAAGTCATTTGCAACCCTTAGCAAGGCTGCAGACAAAGTTGGTGCTGACCGACTTATTGTTGCTCCTTCATGCTCATTGCTTCATAGCCCAGTATGTTTGAACTCTGAAGAGCAATTAGATGCAGAGCTTAAACAGTGGTTGGCATTTGCTACTCAAAAAGTAGAAGAAGTTGTTACTCTGACAACGGCACTTAATGATGGCCAAGATGCTGTTAAAGATGCTTTTGAGGATAATATACGTGCCCACCAAGAGCGTAAGACTTCTGTGCGTATTCATAATGATGATGTTAAGTCACGTTGTGCCGAAACTACTGATGCGATGTTTGAGCGTCAATCGCCATATGCTGAGCGTCGTAAGGCTCAAGAAGAAGCATTAAGGCTTCCATTGCTTCCAACAACTACTATTGGTTCTTTCCCGCAAACTGCTGAAGTGCGTAAGGCGCGTGCAGACTTCAAAAAAGGTGCAATTGACCGTGCTGCTTATGATGCATTTCTTAAAGAAGAAACAACACGTTGTATTCGTTTCCAGGAGCAAGTTGGTCTAGATGTTCTTGTTCATGGTGAATTTGAACGTAATGACATGGTTGAATATTTTGGAGAGAAGCTTGATGGCTTTGCCTTTACCAAATTTGGTTGGGTACAAAGCTACGGTTCTCGTTGTGTAAAGCCTCCTATCATTTTTGGTGATGTGTCTCGTCCTGAGGCAATGACTGTGAAATGGGCTACTTATGCTCAGAGCCAAACAGATCAGTACATGAAAGGTATGTTAACTGGTCCGGTGACAATTTTACAGTGGAGCTTTGTGCGTGATGATCAGCCACGTTCTGAGACATGTAAGCAAATTGCACTTGCTATTCGTGATGAAGTGGTGGATTTAGAAGAAGCTGGTATTAAAATTATCCAAATTGATGAAGCTGCGCTTCGTGAAGGTTTGCCATTGCGCCATGATGAGTGGAATAACTATTTAACATGGGCTGTAGATAGTTTCCGTCTTACTGCAAGTGGCGTAAAAAATGAGACACAAATTCATACACATATGTGCTATTCAGAATTTAATGACATCATTAAAGCTGTTGCGCGTATGGATGCTGATGTTATTTCTATTGAGACCTCGCGTTCTCAAATGGAATTATTGGATGCCTTTATTGCCTTTAAATATCCAAATGAAATTGGACCTGGTGTCTATGATATTCATAGTCCACGTGTGCCTTCTGAAGTTGAGATGAAAGAGCTTCTTGAAGCTGCTCTTCAACGCTTAGCGCCACAGCAGCTTTGGGTTAACCCAGACTGTGGTCTTAAGACTCGTGGATGGCCAGAGGTAGAGCTTGCGCTTAAAGCCATGGTTAATGCAGCACAAGATGTAAAAAAAAACTTGGGTGAAGATGCAGGGGTAAAGCAGGCTAGCTAGGTCAGTTATGATGTCTAGCTCCAGTCGTGTTCTTGCTATTTTTTCCAAAACTCCAGGTTTGTCGCCGGTAAAAACCAGGCTAGCCAATGATGTGGGCAAAGAAGAAGCTCAAAGGGTTTTTTGTTTGTGTATAGATACTATGCGAACCCTTGCCACAGAATTAAGTGGCAAGGGGGTGCATGTTGTGTGGGCTTTAGCTGAAGAAGAAGCGCTTGAGCATCCATTTTGGAGTCGTGATAAATCAATACATACAGGGCAGGGCGATCTGGGTGATCGACTTGCAAGTGTTTATGGCCGTTTAAAAGCTAAGTACGATCAAGTAGCGCTCATTGGTGTGGATGCTCCACAGCTAACTGCGGGTGATGTTCTTAGTGGCTTTGATTTGTTAGAGCAGCATGATACGGTTTTTGGTCCTGCAAATGATGGCGGGTTTTATTTTATGGCAGGAAAAAAAAGTGTTTTACCAACTGTTTGGAATGCTGTGGAATATAGTCAGCCAGATACATTGCAAAATTTATGTAAGCAGTTAAAACAGGTTGGTATTGCTACTTATGTTACAGACAAAGTGCTGGTTGATATTGATACGGTAGATGATTTGCGTCATATCATGTTGGTGGATGAGCGGCGTATTTTTACACAGAAATCTGTGCTATAGTATTATTTTAATCTTTGCCTTCGCGCTAATGCACGGCAGCTCGACAAGCAAGCGCCACTTAGGGCTTTGATGGTTAGTCTTATTACTAAAAAAGGTGAGAACACTATGGTTTTAAGTTGCCTCTAAGAGTTTTCGTTGAGAGTCAAATAAATCCTCACGTCCTTTTGCTTCCTCACCATTTTCTTCTAGGCGGTAACCAAGTCCCCATGAGGTTTGAATGAAGTTAAGTCCGTTACTGGCTTTTTTGAGTTTGTTGCGTAGCCGGCATACAAAGACATTGATACTTGCATGTGCGTCTTGATCTTGGTGCTTATATAAATATTCAACAACTTGTTCTTTGGTAACAAAATGACCACGATGCTGAATTAATAGTTCCATCAGGTCGTATTCTTTTTGGGTAAGTTTTAGCGGTTGATCATTAACTGTAAGAATTCGGTTGCTTGTATCAATACCAATTTTTCCTGCTTGAAGAATATGGTCATCTAATTCATCATTAGTGCGTTTAACAATGGCTCGGATACGTGCTACTAATTCCCAGCTGCTATATGGCTTGGTAAGGTAATCATCTGCGCCAGATCGTAATGCTGAAATTTTGTGTTCTGTATTATCTATTGCAGAAAGTACTAGAATTGGAGTGGTGGACTTTTTGTAACGAAGTTTGTCAATGACCTCCATACCAGAGATATCTGGTAGCATCATATCCAGTACAATAATATCATATGACTGATTTAAGGCGTATTCCACGCCTTGTTGTCCGGTACTGGCATGGGAGCAGACCATATTATGCTTGCGCAAAGAAAGCGTGAGGCTTTTTGCTGTGGCAAAGTCATCTTCTATTAAAAGTACATTCATTATTGGGCCAATTTGCTTTAACTCCTTCCTATCCTGGGTGCATGATAACATCTTTTATTCCTTTTCTTATAACCTTTTCTTGAAAAACTAGTTTTTTGTCAATCTCTCAACCAATGGTGGTGGTTGCGGGTAATATAATGTGAAATTGTTAATAAATCGTTAATAAATGATGCGTATACTCATCTTTTAGGATTGAAATATTCCTAAAGGGGGGCAATTTATGGCTAAAAAGGCTATAAACGTTAATAAAAAAGATGATAATCCGCTTATGGTTATTGGTGAAGTGGTTTCTTATGACCTTATTTCACAAGCCTCAGAGTCGGTTCAAGCATCATGTATTAAAGCGCCAGATGCTGTGGTGTATTTGGTAAAAGAGGCGGGAATAAGCTTTCAAAGCCTGGCAAGTGCTGGTGAACTTGATCAGGTTCCGCTTGAATATATATTGCAATATTATAAAAATGTAGATGGTTTACGAAAATCGGGTGTGGCCTTTGAAGAGCTCGTGGATATTGGTACGCATAATCATTTGGGTCTTTATTATTTGTTAAAGTATCACAAAGAGTTGAGGCAATTACTTAAAGCAGGCGCGCAGATGTATTTTGGTGATGTTGCAGAACTTGCTATTAGTAATGAGCAGTCATTACTGGATATATTGCAGCATATAGATAATACACTAACATTGCTTGAAAACGGCTTATGTTTCCGTAATCTTCTAGAGCTCGCAGCAACCGACAATGCACTTTTATATCAAGTGTTGCTTGATCCACATTCAGATGAAGCGCAGCAGCTTATTGGTAATGGCTATTAAAGAACGCCAAATGACAAAATTGCTTCTGCTACTTTGTTAAAGCCGGCAATATTTGCGCCTTTAACGTAATTAACATAACCATTTTCTTCAGTTCCAAAGTGAACGCATTGCTCATGAATATCTTTCATGATGGTTCGCAGGCGACCGTCAAGTTCATCGCGTGACCACCCCATGCGGATGCTATTTTGGGTCATTTCCAAGCCAGATACTGCAACTCCACCAGCATTTGATGCTTTGCCAGGTGCATAAAGGACTTTATTTTCGATGAATGTATCAATGCCTTCTTGGTTCGTTGGCATGTTTGCACCTTCAGATACTGCTTTACAGCCATTATTAACCAACGTTTTGGCATCATTGCCGTTTAATTCGTTTTGAGTGGCGCACGGAAGAGCTAGGTCACATGGAATGCGCCATGGACGTTCACCTTCGTAAAAACTGCATCCAAAATGATCTGCATATTCTTTAATGCGACCACGACGTGTGAATTTAAGGTCTTTTAGGTATTCAAGTTTTTCTTTGTTGATGCCTTCTTTGTCATAAATGAAACCAGACGAATCTGAAAGTGTGACAACTTTTGCACCAAGTTCAATGAGTTTTTCGGTGGCAAAGATAGACACATTTCCAGAGCCAGAAACAACGGCTGTTTTTCCCTCTAGTTCTTCACCCTTGTGTCTAAGCATGTCTTGAAGCATATAAACAGCACCATAGCCAGTGGCTTCGGTGCGAATGAGACTTCCGCCATATGCGAGGCCTTTGCCAGTAAGTACGCCAGTAAATTGATTATTGATGCGTTTATATTGGCCAAACATATAGCTAATTTCACGAGCGCCAACACCAATATCGCCTGCAGGTACATCTGTGTATGGGCCAATATGGTTTGAAAGTTCAGTCATAAAAGCTTGGCAAAAGCGCATTACTTCACGGTCAGACTTTCCTTTAGGGTCAAAGTCTGCGCCTCCTTTACCTCCACCCAGGGGTAGGCCGGTAAGGCTGTTCTTGAATGTTTGCTCAAAAGCTAAAAACTTTAATATACTTAAATTTACATTGGGATGGAACCGAAGCCCACCTTTGTAGGGTCCAATTGCGTTGTTATGCTGTACGCGGTAACCACGGTTTACGTGAATTTTACCTTCATCATCTTCCCAGGTAACGCGAAACATTACCACGCGATCCGGCTCTGTGAGGCGCTCTAAAATTTTTCCTTCAATGAGCTCAGGCTTATCTTGAATATAAGGAATAATCGTTGTTGCTACTTCTTCAACTGCTTGAATAAATTCAGTTTCTCCAGGATTGCGAGCCTTAACAAATTCCATAAAATCATTAATGGACGATTGGTTTTCAGGAGAGACAGGTGTTTGTTGTTTCATGGTAG
>CALCTU010000027.1 GCA_937907045.1 uncultured Alphaproteobacteria bacterium | reverse complement strand
TTGAAATTCCTAGTGAGGTATGGGAAGCATGGCGCGCAGTAGGTAAATTTCATGTTCAAGAAGCAGAAGATTGGCAAGCACATTTTGATGCTTTAGCAAAGGATAAGCAGGATCAATTTAAGGGTGTGTTGCAGCCTGCGTTAGATGACGTGATATCGCAACTTAAAAAAGCTTATGCCGAGGATAAGCCAGGCTGGGCAACGCGTAAAACATCGGGTGAGGTGCTTAAGGCACTCACACAAAAAATACCAGCGCTGATTGGTGGAAGTGCGGATTTGACCGGTTCTAACCTTACCAAAACAGACTCTACCAAACCTGTTTCGGCGACTGATTTTTCGGGTAGTTATATTTATTACGGTATTCGTGAACACGCCATGGCATCTATCATGAATGGTTTGGCACTTTATGGTGGTTTTGTACCCTATGGTGGTACGTTCTTGGTTTTTTCTGATTATTGTCGTCCTTCTATTCGTTTGGCGGCTTTGATGCAGCAACAGGCGGTTTATGTATTTACCCATGATTCGATTGGTTTGGGTGAAGATGGTCCTACTCATCAGCCGGTGGAGCATTTGGCGGCGCTGCGTGCAATTCCTAATCTTAATGTATTTAGACCAGCAGATGCGATTGAGGTTGCGGAGTGTTGGCAGTTAGCATTACAAGATACGAATACGCCGTCAGTATTAGCCCTTACACGTCAGGGAGTGCCCGCATTTCGTGAGTTGGATAGTGAAAATAAATCTGCGCGTGGTGCGTATATTTTGCGAGAAGCGCAAGGTGATCTTGAGGTTACTATTTTTGCATCTGGCTCTGAGGTGTCCATTGCTATGGATGCGGCGGATCAACTTCAGGATAAGGGAGTTGGGGTGCGTGTGGTATCTGTACCATGTTTTGAGAAATTTAAAGAGCAAGATGCTGATTACCGAGTGCAATTTATGTGTAACGGCAGTGTGAAGGTGGCTATTGAGGCTGCGATTAAACAAGGTTGGGAGCCATTTATTGGTCCTCATGGTATTTTTGTTGGTATGGATGGATTTGGTGCTTCAGCACCGGCCGAAGACTTATATAAGCATTTTGGTATTACCGCACAGAATGTGGTGACTAAGGTAACTGATAAATTAAACGCTAAGAAAGAACAGGGATAAAGTATGACTCGTATTGCCGTTAATGGACTTGGACGAATTGGAAGATGTTTAGTAAGAGCTATCCGTGAAGGTGGTTATGATAATATTGAGTTAGTGGCGGTTAACGGGCCAGCTCCTACCCAAACACATCAGCATTTACTTTCCTATGATTCGATTCATGGTTTTTTTGATGGTGTGACGATTACGGGTGAGGATGAGCTTACCATTGACGGTATGGGAAGCGTGAAAGTATTTCATGAGCGTGACCCATTAAATCTTCCGTGGAAAGATTTAGGCGTTGATGTGGTGATGGAATGTACGGGTATTTTTAAAAAACGTGATGATGCTGCCAAGCACTTAGAAGCTGGTGCAAAACGTGTGCTTATTTCTGCGCCGGCTCCTGATCCAGATAACACGATTGTTCATGGTGTGAATAACGATACACTGACTGCAGATCATCAGGTGATTTCGGTAGGATCCTGTACTACCAATTGCTTAGCTCCAGTTGCTAAAG
>CALCTU010000026.1 GCA_937907045.1 uncultured Alphaproteobacteria bacterium | reverse complement strand
TTCATAAAATAAACAGCAGCCTGCGAATAATCTTCTTTAACATAATAAATCTCTGCAAGCCAAAAAGTAGCATTTTCAACTAACTCATTTCCTTCATTGCCAACAATAAAATCTTGCAGCACTTTCTGAGCCTTGCCATAATCTCCTTGGCGCAACAAAGCAAATGCTTGTTCATATTGCTCTGAAGGTGAAAGAGTAACCGGCTCAGATTCTTGTTTAACAGATAAAGCATTCGCCACCGGCATATCTTCAATCACAACGCCTTCTGCTTTTTTCTGAAGGACAACACCTTCACTCACCTCCTGATTATCTGGCTGAACAGCTTGTGTGGATAACATTGCCAACTGATCGGCTATTTGCTGCTGGTATTCTTCCAAGGATTGCTGCATCCTTTCAATACGATAATCATATTCTTCAAATCTTCCTTCAATCGAACGCATCTGCTCTTGCAACTGGGTCATTTGCACTTCCAGTTTTGGCTTTCCTCTGGAGTCCGAGTTTCCAGATTTAGGAAGACGATAAAATTCTTTTTGGAGCATATTCAACTCCCCTTGAAGACGACGAACCTCATCTTTGAGCCTATCAAGCTCAAGAGAATCAGCAGCCATCGTACTTACCGACATGGTGATAACCAATACAACAACCGGAAACCAATAAAACCAACGTATCATTACTTATTCCCTCAATTGGTTAAACATACAAAAAAGAGGCCTGAACATTTAACATGCCAGGCCCCTCTTATAACATTTTTATTCGCCCCTGGGGAACTATAAATTATCTGGAACAGTTACACCCCGACGATTCTCTGCATAAGCAGCTGCATTATTGCCAAGCACTGCAGGACGCTCCTTACCGTAGCTAACTACAGTAATACGAGAAGAAGAAACACCCGAAGATACGATGTAGTCTCTTACTGCATTAGCACGACGCTCACCTAGAGCAAGGTTATATTCTCTGGTACCACGCTCATCGCAGTGTCCTTCGATGGTAAGATTAACGTGAGCACGCTCTTTTAACCAAGCCACCTGACGATCTAGTACGCTCTGTGCGTTACTATCTAGCACTGCACTATCGAAGGCAAAAAACACCCTGTCACTCGCACGAACTGGAGAATCCTGGTCTCCACCAACAAGTGTAAAAGGTTCGACATCTTGACTGGCATCAATATGCTTCTGAGCAATTTTTTCAGTCACAACTTTAGAAGGAGAAGATTGTGTTGTGCTACATGCTGACACAAACAACAAAACAGCCATAATGGCTAAAAGCTTTGCATACATGAACCGGCCTCTTTGCAGTTAATTAAGTTAGCGGCATTAAACTATTAAATACTAATTACACGTTTTGCTCATATGCGTCAAACGGTTTTTTCAAACAATTCTTCGCCAATTTAGCGGCCCAACACAACAAGCTTGCACACCATGTTTTTTACCCCACCCCAGGTGCACAGATACATACTATTTTTATGCATCATAAGGTAGTATGAACTATCACAACAATGACGACCACGCAGGATCCGAAGCTTGGCCCGGTGTAATCACTTTCTTTTCATTTCTTCCTGTAATATCAATCGAATGAATATACCATGTTGAACTACCACCAAATGTTTTTGTCTGACGAGCAAACATGATAATACGACCATTGGGCGACCATGTTGGCCCTTCATCCAAGAAGCTTTCTGTAAGTAATCTTTCTCCTGTACCATCAGGATGCATCACCCCTATATAAAATTTTCCCTTATGCATTTTAGTAAATGCAATATAATCACCACGAGGAGACCACACGGGCGTCCCGTATCTTCCTCGTCCAAAACTAATTCTTTTCACAGCAGAGCCATCTGCTTTCATTACGTATAATTGTTGAGATCCACCACGGTCCGAATTAAACGCAATACGCTTACCATCTGGCGAATAAGATGGCGATGTATCAATGGCAGGGTTATTCGTCAGCTTCACCTTTCTGCCTGTATGCAATTCAAACGTATAAATTTCACTATTTCCACCTTCGGATACCGACATAATCACTTTTTTGCCATCAGGTGAGAAACGCGGCGCAAAGGACATGCCCTTAAAACGCCCAACAAGCCATTCTTTGCCCGTGTCAACATTACGTATAAATACCTTGGGAACCGTATCTTGATAGGATAAATAAATAACCTCTTGGGCCGTAGGTGAAAAACGCGGCGTAAGCACCAAATCACTACCATCGGTTAAAAATCGGTGGTTGGCACCGTCTTGATCCATAATAGCAAGACGCTTGATACGCTTTTTCATAGGACCACTTTCAGCAATATAAACAATACGCGTATCAAAATAGCCTAGTTCTCCAGTCATGCGATGATATACTTCATCCGCTACCATATGTGAAATTCTTCGCCAATTTTCTAAATTGGTCGAAAATCGTTTCCCTGCTATCTGTCGCTGAGTCAGGACATCCCACAAACGAAATTCTGCAGTAAACCCTGTTGCTCCCTCTGCATAGTCAATACTTCCAGTAACTAGCGCAGCTGCATCAATATACCGCCAATCCTGAAACTGAGGTAATGTATGGCTACCATGAATTTTTTGAATATACGCATCTCGATTAATACCCTTAAACATGCCAGATGAGACAAGGTCTTTTTCAATAAGCTTAACCACATCTTTACTGAGCTGATCAGCATGTTGACCATCAGCACCAAACTGAGGAATTGCAACTGCAATAGGGTCAACATTCCCTTTGGTAACAACTACATCTAATGCATAAGAATTAACCGCAACGACATACACACATGTAAGGGCCACAAGAACAAGAAAATGACGCATAGCAAAATAAAACCTCTTAAGGATAACGCATGCGAGTATATCGTCTTAATCAACAGAATGGAACCCCTTCTACCCTAACCAACAAAAACTATTTTCTTATCCTTATTCTTTTTCGTTTAACCTTCTAAGGATTATAATTTAGCATTCGGATCACAGTCCAAAATACTCGTAATAGTATCGAGAATTTCATCGATATCAAATGGCTTAGTGATATATCCACGTGCACCAAATTCATACGCCTTTATTTTGGTTTCTCTATCATCGCGGACCGTAAAAATAATCACTGGTAAGCTTGGCTCATCATAATGCAGGGCCTCTAGCATCTCCATCCCATCCATATCTGGAAGACCAAGATCAAGTATCACCAGATCAATAGATTCTTCACCTAGTTGCTTGAAACCATTCACAACATTATCCGCTTCAAATACATTAAACCCTTCACTTTTAAGCGTCGTCTTTAAAAAGAATCGGATTGTTTCAGCATCATCTACAATTAATATCGATCTTTTCTTTTCTAGCGAATCACCGCGCTTCTTATTCGAAACAATAGTCCTGGCTGGATCGCTAGCCTGTACTGTCATACATAACTCATTCATCATCATTTTTTCTCCACTTTTTGATTAGACACTCTTGCTTTAGGCAAGTATATGGTAAAAATACTACCTACCATATTACCCTGATCATCATTGTTATTTGACACACTAATTGAACCATCATGAGCCAGTAATATTGTTTTGCATATTGAAAGGCCCAACCCTGTGCCCGCAACACGATGATCTCGTTTGGTTATTCGAAAAAACTTATCAAATATTTGCTCCTTTGACTCTTCAGGAACTCCCCTGCCATAATCAATAATACGAATCACCGCACCTTGTTGATCTATCGCAGTATCAATAATAATATCTGACTTAACCGATGAATATTTTACAGCATTATCAACCAAATTTTGCACCACTTGCTCCATCATCGTCACATCAACCATGATATCTACTGACTCACCTTGCTGTATAATGTTGTGATTCTTGATTCGATGCTTCATGCGCTTTAAAACATCTTTGATCATCTCTTTTACAGATACCCACTCCTTATGTAGTACAATCGAGCCCGACTCCAACTTCGTAACACTCAAAATATTCGAAATAAAACTATTAAGCCGCTCAGCCTCGTCATGAGACGTTTGTATCAAATTCAATTGATCTTCTTTTTTTAACTTTTCTGGCATTTTTAATATCGCCGAAAGAGAACCGATAATTGATACTAAGGGCGTTTTCAAATCATGCGTAACCGAAGATAATAATGCTGAACGCAACTCTTCCCTTTCTTTGAGATTTCTTTCATCCTCAATGATTTTAGAAAACTGAGCATGTTCAATTGCCACTGCAGATTGATCTGCAAGCAACTGCGCTAATTTCTTATCAAAATTATCAAGTGCATTTATATCTTGCATATGCACCACCAAAACTCCAATGTCTTTACTTGCTGTAATCATAGGTAAACTATAGATACTTCCTGAAACACCCTGTAACAGATTCGTATTTCTATCTAACCCAACGGGGACTTTGTTTTTCCAACTTTCAAGCACCAAGTCACAATCTTTCAGCGAAAAACACTCAATTTCTTTTAGTGACTGGGTTATATCTGCATTCTTATCTGGCAAGATAATATTCGCATTGGTATGAAGAATATTGGCAATCCCTTCCTCTAAGGTATGCACAACCTCTTTCTTATTTTCACTAAACACCAAATGCTCATATAGCTTATGTAACGCAACAATCCGTTGTTCACGTTTCTTAAGGTCGTTCAACCTTCTTCGTGAATGACTTCCTACAATGGCAGCAAATAAAGCCGACGCCATAAAAAGTGTTAAATTCACTCCTTCATTTGTTGTATCCAATGTAAAACTTAATTGTGGATACTGAAAAAAGAAATGGTACCCGAAGAAACCCATTGCCGCCGAAAATAACCCCGGTATAAAACCATATTGGAGTGCCGCGATCAATGTTGCTAAAATAAACAGGATAGAGGCGTTATAGGTTGCAGGGCTACCATGCATACTAGATAGCCACACTAATATATAACCAACAACGCCTGCACCCAATACGATACACAAGGACTTTACACAATCACCCCAATTTAAACGGGTCATTTCGCCTAATTTAAAAAAATGCAACGCATCTTTTTTTAAGTCGATTAACATGTAGCTATTCCGTCCTATTGATTATCTTTAACTACTACAGCATATTGGCCTAAGGTACTACGCAGCATCCATGCCGCCTTCTCATGAACAGCCATACGCTGAGTAAGCATATCAATGGTAACTTCATCCTCAACCAACTTTGCTTTATTAATAACATCGCGGCACTCTCTTGCTACCGTTTCATGACCTTCAACAAGATTCCTAACCATCCCTACCCAATCAGTAGGTAAGGTTGTATCTTCTTGAATATCACTAAGCTTTGCAAACTCCTTAAATGTTCCAGGAGCTGTAATACCTAAAGCACGAATGCGCTCTGCTAGTTCATCAATAGCTTCAAATAATTCCCGGTACTGCCTTTCAAAAAGCTCATGTAATTGAAAGAAACCACTTCCTACCACATTCCAATGATAATATTGCGTTTTCAAAAACAGCATATAGGAACTCGCCAACACACGCTCCATTGCTTCTGCTGCAGCATAACGTTCATCCTGATTGATACCTGTTTGAACTTTTTTAGTATCTTGATATTTAAGGGACATAATACAATACTCCTTGAGTAGTTAATTAATTGCTTTGAACAACTACAACTATGAAGGAAACAGAATAAATATTCAGTACTGTTATTGTTTTATTAATATAAAAAAAGCATAAAAATACCTTACAATACGCCCTAAACCAAAGATTTTAGATCACAAACTCAAATAGAAATAAAGGCTATTATACAGTAGGTTCGTCCAAACGATAACCAATTCCAGCTTCAGTAATAATGTAAGACGGATCCTCAGGATTATCTTCAATTTTCTGCCTTAACTGCCCTATATAAACACGTAAATATTGTTTATCATGAACATGAGCATTTCCCCAAACCTCTTTCAGTATTTGTTGATGCGTTAGCATTTTTCCTTTGTGGCGTATAAAATATGCCAATAAATTATATTCTTT
Organism: uncultured Alphaproteobacteria bacterium; assembly: GCA_937907045.1. Lineage (GTDB taxonomy): Bacteria > Pseudomonadota > Alphaproteobacteria > Rickettsiales > UBA6187 > CALCTU01. Next base: position 24,385 of record CALCTU010000026.1, on the reverse strand, counting down.
AGGAGAAAGCTCTATAATGTCTTGGCCTTTAACAACTTCATGTTTCACCAAATCCACACAGACATCACCCACCGACAACACCGTATCCCCAACGTCCTCCTTAATACGTGAGCGTATAGCAGATTTGATACGAGCAATTAATATGTCCATACTAAATGGCTTAACAACATAATCATCTGCACCTAACTCAAAAGCACCAACAATATCTTTCTCATCTTCTCTAACCGAAAGTACCAATATTGGGATATCCGACCACTGCCTTAATTTTTTTATTACCTCTGTTCCATCCATATCTGGCAAACCAAGATCCAAAATGATTAATTCTGGTTTACGTGATGCGCTAAGCCGAATCGCATCATTACCATTTTCAGCTTCCTGGACATCAAAATCATTCGCCGTTAGTGTCACGCTAAGCATTTTTCTAATTTGTGGCTCGTCATCAACAACCAAAATGGAAGGCTTTGAAGATTTCATTATTATCTCTTATATAACGGTTTAGTTTTAATACATCTGAGAAGGGTCAAATGTTACATTCATATCACGCCACGAACTGTAATTTTCTTCTGGCAAATCTCTAAACGGACTGGCTGCCTCAATAGCACGCAACGTCGTATCGGCAGCTGCCCTAAAAAAAGGGTCCGTATGATAACGCTGTTGGTCTTTTATTTGGCGTGCTAGCACTTTACCGTCTGATGCTAATGTTAGCACCACCTCTACAATAGTCTGTTTGGCATTTTTTGCTCCAGGCAAAATTGACCAATGGTTACCAATTTGACGCTTAATCCTGCCCTGAAGAACTTGCTCTTCATTCGCGGAAAGTGGCTTATCATCTCGATAATTACTTCCTTCAACATGCGCTAAATCTTGTTCAATATCCTCAAACGCTTCATCTATATTCACTTCATCTTCATCAGGCTCAAGCTCTATTGTTTCAAGAGCAGCAATTTCTTCAAAAACATCATCCATTGTTAATGGATCGGGTTTTTCTTCAACTGGTATCTCTTCTTTTTTAGCAACTTCAGAAGGTTTCTCCACCTCTTCTTTAAGAGGAGGTGGAACAATGACCGGAGCTTGCTTAGGCTTAGCAATAATTTCCGGTTTGGGAATATCTTTTTTTACTTCAGGAAGAGGACTTATATCAGGCTTCTTTATTTTTGGCTTTGGCCTGGGCTTATGTTTTGGTTTTATTTTCATTGGTTTAACATTTGTTACCTCAGCCAATGTCAATAACTCAACCGTAACAATATCTGGTGTTTGTAGTACCTTGGGTTTCATGCCAGGCATACCAATTACAAACACCGCTATTACTATCACATGGCTTGCACCCGAGATCCAGGCGCCAGTATGTCTTTTAATAGAAGATAGTAACCATATTGCCATAACACTTACTGATCTGTAATTAATGCTACCTTTGTATATCCGGCATGATTAATAGCCCCCACTACATGCATTACCTTACCATAATCAATATTACGATCCCCCCTGACATAAATACGCGCATCATGTTTTTGGTGCAAAATAGCATTCAATTTCGTGATTAAATCACCAAGTTCTACACGTTGCTCTTGTAAGTAAATCGTTCCTTTTTTATCGATGGTCACTGCCAACGGTTCATCATTATTTGTAATCTGCTTAGCATCCGATTCAGGCAAATCAACACTCACCCCTGTAATCATCATAGGAGATGTCACCATAAAAATAACAAGCAACACAAGCATAACGTCCACCAACGGCGTTACATTAATTTCTGCCATTGGTTTATAGGAAGTTCTACTTGTTAACTTCGATGGTTTATTCATGACAACACCAACCGTAAATAAGAGGTTATTTTTCCTTTGTTTTATCAAGAGACAACGCCAGTACTGCGCTCAACTCATGACTAAAATCTTCTAGTTTCATCGAAACTCGGCGAATTTCATTGCTGAAGAAATTATACGCCACTACTGCAGGAATCGCAGCAAACAAGCCAATAGCAGTAGCAAGCAAAGCCTCTGCAATACCTGGAGCAACTACTGCTAAGGTAGTATTATTTGCTGCAGCAATTGCTTGGAAACTATGAACAATTCCCCATACCGTTCCAAATAAACCTACGAACGGAGCAGCTCCACCCACTGTCGCTAATACAATAAGGTCTTTTTCCATTTTTTCTAAGGCTTTGTTCTTTACTCTTTCCAAGGCAAAGAAAATACGCTCCCTAGCCTTTTGTTGCAACTCGCCACTGGGATGTTTTACGTCTTTTAACAATCCCTCATTAATTTCGTACATACCTGCAACAAACATCGCAGTCATCGGATTATCAATGTTCTTTTTTGAACGAGCATAAAGCTGACTTAACGCTTTGGAGGCACGATATGTTTTCTCAAACACTCCCAATTTTTTCTTATGACGTTTTAAATAACGCCATTTATCAATAATAAGTGCCCAACTCCAAAAGGACGTCAATAACAACAATAGCATAACCAATTGAACTACAATATCAGCTTGCATCACAAGGCCCGTAAATGACATCATATCTTGACCCAAGGCCGGCATGGAAGCAGCAGTATCGACAACGCGATCCGTCATAATTGTTACCCATATTTAGAATTTTAATCACCCCAACTATAGATAAAAACCTAAATATTTTTAGATAAAACACAATTTATCGTTAAAATATTGGACCCTTATCCATAGTTGGAGCCTAATACCACATAGTACGTCACTCTTTTACTAGAACAGAACAACAAAACAAGGATAATCCCCGTTTAAATGCTCACACACCCTAATAAATATACGAGCGATGCACTATACATTGATTATTAACAACGTGGCCAATATAATACAAAAAAAAACATCACTAGGCTACATTTATGTCATCACATCCGGTCATTGGTATCTCGTTAGATCACGAACCAGAAGGCGGTTACGCCAGTACTCCATGGTATGCATTGCGTGAAAATTATTGCACAGCTGTTAGCGCTCATGGAGCACTTCCTTTGGCAATCCCACACGAAATGGACTTGGTTGAGCACTACGCAGACCATCTGGACGCTCTTGTTCTTACCGGCGGAGGATATGACATACCACCCACTTATTATGGTTCACGTCGGTGTCATGACACCATTAAAAGCAACCCCAAACGAACTGCTTTTGAGATTGCACTTGCCAAGGCAATGATACCAACCAACAAACCAATTTTAGGGATTTGTGGTGGCAAAGAATTATTGTCCGTGTTATTTGGAGGAACACTTATTCAACATATTCCAGACGAAATTATCTCCCCCATCGAACACAGGCAAAAACCGCCATTTAACCAACCATGCCATGAGATCACCATAAAAGAAGGTACCCTCTTGCATCGTATCACCGGAAAAACGCACGCTTATGTTAATAGCGATCACCACCAAAGTACAAAAGACCTACCCGAAGATATTGTCATAAACGCACTGGCACCCGATGGTGTCATTGAAGGAATTGAACATCCTGATCATCCCTTTTGCCTAGGCGTATTGTGGCACCCTGAACATATGGCAAGTCCAATCGACAAGGATATTTTTGCCGCATTCGTAAACGCAGCTAAATAATGGAATCACCACACGCCTCCTCACGCATTGCTAAATTTATTGCACGTGCCAGCAGTTATTCACGCAGGCAGGTAGAACAACTTATTATTGACAAAAAAGTAACACTCAATGGCAATATTGTGACCACTCCGGTCACATTTGTCACAGACACAGATACCATTACCGTTGAAGGAAAGCCTTTACACAAAACACCTGTTGCTCAGTTATGGAAATTTTATAAGCCAGCTAAAATCATTACCAGCAAAAAAGATCAAAAAGGCCGTCAGACCATTTATGACGTTCTACCAAAGAAGCTCCAATACCTGACCTATGTTGGACGCCTCGATTATATGTCAGAAGGACTATTATTGCTCACCAATGACGGCCAACTAGCTGAAAATCTTACCCATCCCAAACACGCCCTTAAACGCACCTATAAGGTTAGAGTCCACGGCAAACTTGACGAAAAGAAACTTAAAAAAATTAGCAACCCTATCACCATTGATGGCGTATCATACAACAAAGCCACCATAAAAACTCTCAAAACAGGCAACCATAATCACTGGTTACAAATCACTCTCACCGAAGGAAAAAACAGAGAAATCAGAAAACGTCTTGCCTATATTGATCTTGAAGTTAACAGGCTTATTCGCACCCACTTTCATACTATTTCATTAGCCGATATGAAGCCAGGTGAAGTATCTGAAGTTAAAGACTTTGAACTTTAACCATACATCAACATGTGTTAGATTTTTAATAATTAATTACAAATTCAGTAACGAGTACCAATCTCATGCGAATTATTGCAGGCAAACACCGGGGCCGAAAAATCGAAACCATCGACGACAAAAAACTAAGGCCTACACTGGGCATAGCGCGTGAAGCAATGTTTAATATTCTTACGCATGGTAATATCCCACATCACGTACAAGAAGCTGTCGTACTTGATTTATTTTGTGGATGCGGATCTTTTTCTATGGAAGCCTTATCACGAGGGGCTGCTCATGTAGTATTAATCGACATTAGCCAAAAGCATCTGGACGTTGCACGTAAAAATATAGAAACAATCCACGAAGCTACCAATGCTACTTTCATTCGCGCAGACTCATCCAACCCGCCACCGGCATCACGACAGTGCAATATTGTATTTCTAGACCCACCTTATAATAAGAATCTTGCAATTGGATCATTACTCAAAGCCATTGATGCAGGATGGATAGACGATCATGCGGTTGTCATCATTGAAACATCCGCAAAAGAACATTTTAGTGCACCCGCTGGATTTATGATCCATGATCAAAGAAAATACGGAAATTCTAAAATTCATATATTAATTCGTGAGCCCTAAAGACCATGACATCACAGATGCAACAACATCAGCATAGCGCGGTCATGCGGGCACTATCACATGTTAAAGACTCGCAAGTCGTCATAAAACAAGGCAACCAACCTGGTCACCGCTTGGTATCACATCAGCTGACCATATCACAAACTCATACCGATGATGTCACTACAGCACAACGCGGCATTGTCGATAGTAGTGCCTACTTCTTAAAATTTCATAATCCAGCACTTCACCAACAATGCTATCAGCATCTATCAGACCCCAGAAGCAAAGCACTAGCAGATGCAGCTGAGCTTGCAAGAATCGAATCAATTGCTGCCAGAGATTTACCAGGAATTGCCCACAATATTGCAGACAAAATCAATTATGATACACAATTAACCAACCAACCAGATATTGATCTGTCTGTAAGAGCGTTAATTACCCATCTTTGTACTGGCATAGAAATACCCAATACATTAGTTCCAGGAGTAAACCAACTCCGTGCTCCCATAGCCTCTTATGCAGACGCAATATTAGAGAACCTAGATAACCAACAATTATTTTCTAATGTCATTAACGACATCATCACATTATTAGAAGATCAACAATCCACGCATAACGATGAAGAGAGCCAAGAAGATCAATCTGAACAACACAGTGCTAATAACCAACAACACGACGAACAAGAAACAACATCCCATGATGACACGCTTTCTCCGGTGACTTCATTTGAAGAAACCACCAATGCTAATGCAACACAATCAACGCAGCAAAACACATCACAGAACACAGCAACGTCAGATCATGATTTACTTGAATCCAAACAACATAATTTATACGATGGTAGCAGAGATATTGCCGTCAATTATCATGTATACACCCATAGTCATGACCAAATCATAGATGCCAACAGCCTTTGCACCCATAAAGAACTGGTGCGCTTACGCCATACACTTGACGACAGATTGGCACGCTTACCAAGCATTCCCAAAAAACATGTCTACCAATTAATACGCACCCTCATGGCAGCCGAACAATTTAGTTGGTCTTACAATCTAGAGGAAGGCTTTCTTGATAGCGCACGACTTAGTATGCGTATAGCGCAACAAGATTATCCTTATTTTTATAAACAACGCCAAACATCAGCTCATCACAACACTGTTATTTCTCTTTTATTAGATAATTCAGGGTCCATGCGAGGACGTCCCATTACCTTAGCTGCCATGAGCGCTGAACTTCTTGCTAAAACATTAGAACTTTGCGGTATCAAAATTGAAATACTTGGCTTTACTACTGCCACCTGGAAAGGCGGGCAAAGCCGAATTGACTGGCAAGAAGCAGGATCTCCACCAATGCCTGGAAGATTGAACGACCTGCGTCACATTATTTACAAGCATGCTGACATACCTTGGAGAAAGTCTCGCAATAATATTGGCCTGATGCTTAAAGAAGGTATCTTAAAAGAAAATATCGATGGAGAAGCAATATTATGGGCTCATAAACGACTCCTAAACAGACCCGAAAAACGTAAAATATTAATGGTAATATCCGATGGGGCCGCTGTGGATGACAGCACCCTGTCGGCCAATCACCCTAATTACCTCGATGATCACTTGCACCAGGTCATTCATTCTATTCAACAAAAAGGAAATACGGAACTTGTTGCCATCGGTATCGGACACGATGTTACACGCTACTATAGCCAGGCTGTCACCATTAAGGATGCTGACGAACTTACCAGCACAATGTTTGATCAGTTAAGTACGTTATTTTCAACCAACCCCAACAGTATGGCCTATAGCCACGCCTAATTGCAAAGCAAGCATGAAAAGCCTAGTGGCATTCGCCTGCCTGCCAAAGCCTTGGCGTAGACTGGAAATGAAATACCATTTCTTTGAAAAAAAGAACTGGGTATATAATGTAAATGGGTGGCGTTCTTACTACCTAAGCAGCTTCAGTTGCTTCAGCTTGATCGTCCTTATCTTTTTTAGGAGTCACTTTTTTTTTATCACCTTCAGGTGCAGTCTCAAGACCCACTACTTTTTCAATTTTACGCTTAATCTTAACGGCTTCTTCTGTAAGTTTGCGCGAAGACGTTTTAAGCAAAAATTTATCCAAACCACCATTATGGTCTACAGTACGTAGTGTAGAAGTAGCAATACGTAACTTAAAGGTTTGATTAAGGACATCACTAGTGAGTGACACAACCTGCAAATTAGGCAAGAAACGACGTCTAGTCTTGCGATGTGAGTGAGACACATTATTTCCTGATTGTACGGTTACGCCCGTAAGCTGACAACGTTTCGCCATGGTTACTATCCTTTAGCCAAAAACCTAATATATTTTACAAAAAAGGGACTGCTAATTAACGTAAAATCCTTAAAAGGTCAAGAAGATTCTTTGTAATCGGCACCAATTGCCTCTTTAATTGTTGCAAAACCATCATTTCGTATCAAACGAGGTAATTCTTTATTGATCTTAGCAACCAACGCAAACCCCTGATATATAAGGGCTGAATATAACTGCACTAAACTAGCACCGGCTCGAATCTTTGCATAAGCATCCTCTGCGCTGGCAATTCCACCCACTCCAATTAATGGAATTTTTCCACCAGTTGCTTGATATACTGTAGCTAATGCCTTGGTGGAACGATCCATAAGCGGCCTACCACTTAAACCTCCTCCTTCCGATTTTTGATGTGACTGTAACTCTTCTGGTCGAGATATTGTAGTATTACTGACAATCATACCATCAAGTTGATATTCTAATACCACATCACACATCGAGGACATCGCATCTGCATCTGAATCAGCATCAATCTTCAACAATAACGGAACTTTTGCCTCTCCCTTATCTTGGATCTCTCGTGCCTTAGATGTCATTGCCGCCATAAGTAAAGCAAGTGAATCTTTCTGCTGTAAATCCCTTAACCCTGGAGTATTAGGAGAAGAAATATTCATCACAATATAATCAGCGTAATGATATACCTTTTCAAGCATCACTACATAATCATCTACCGCATCCTTGGTTGTCTTATTCTTGCCAATATTAATTCCAACGGGCCCCAAACGGGTATGTTGCTGTAAATTTTTCAAGAAAATATCTACACCCGCATTATTAAATCCCATACGATTAATCACCGCCTGATCTTCCTCTAACCTAAACAATCTTGGTTTCGGATTTCCATCTTGAGGTTTAGGCGTCACTGTACCCACTTCTACAAAACCAAACCCCTGTGAAAACAAACCACCTACACTTTGAGCATTTTTATCAAAACCAGGAGCCATGCCCACAGGATTATCAAAATCAAGCCCAAACACGTTAGATCTTAACATGGAATCAACCATTGGAGCATTTTTAGGTATCACATGATACTGTAAAGCCCTAAGCGCTAGATTGTGCGCCTTCTCTGGGTCAAGTTTAAATAATAGTGGCCTAATTATCGGATAAAAATGAAACATAAAAACCTGCCCAGCTTGATACCATCTTTTTGTTTACACATAAAACCTGCCTAGGGTATAGTGGAAAAAACACTAATATGGCATCAAAATCAACCCCAAGGATAGCATTTTCACCCGTCGTTCATGAAAAACATAACGTCATTTTTTACAAGCCTGCAAACTCATACCACTGGGCTGTGTATGGGCTTTGTCTTGTTTGCAGGTAATGTTTTGGCTGCATCAAGCCATACCGGACTGGACCTAGTTAGTTCGAGCAAACCCGATATTCCCCCTGAACACACATATCCCATTCCTTTAGTAGTCGAAGTAAACGAAAAAAAGAAAATACCTGCTTACTCAACATCTTCCATTGATCAGGCCATCATTTCCATTGAAGGCTCGGTTGCCGAAGATTTACTTGGCACCCCTATGGCAATTGAGCCAGAAAATATGATGGGAGTAAAAAAACACGACCAACCTGAAGATACTATTCCTCCAAATCATCGCTCTTTATCCAACTTCCTCGATGACAGTACTATTCCATCTACTCCTGAAGTTATCACCACTCAATCTCATCAAAGTGATGCAGGCGACCCTCAACAACGTCGTATACTCTTACATCACCTCCAGAATTTTGTAGGCAATGATACTGCTGTTAAACCTACCACCACTCAAAATGATGATTTTGAGTTTCTTATGCTATCAACGGAACAACCCAACGATACTCCAACAAACCTTGCAAAAGAGCTACCTGCTACTCTAACCACAAAAGAAGAAAAGCAACCAGAAGCTACCACCCCAATCAATAACATTTCTTCTAACACTATTGAACAATCCCTTAGCCAACAACCCATTGCGTCTAAACAACAGCTACGCGAAACACCAACACCTCCTGCTCAGGAACCTGAAGATATTCTCCCCATAGAGCCATCTAAAGAGCAAGAGCAAGAACAAGAACATGCTCATCCAGATATCAGCAATCATGACAAAGCCTATATTTCTCTTTTGCAGAAAAAAAGCGAAACAATCTCTCAAGAAAATCAACTAAGCCAAGAAACAAAACAAACCCTTCAAGAAACATCGCAGATACTCCTCCACAAAAAAATTGAGGATGACAAACAAAAACAGCAAGAATTAAAGAAAATTTCTATCTCTAGGCAACAGCACTCTAAGAGCTTTGATCCCTCCCAAACAGAAGAAACAGAGCAATCTAAAGAAAGCGTAGCCAATGACTCTGCATCATCTAAAGTTAGCGTCTATAACAATAACATCACAAAACGCCGTAAAAATCAGCACGAGGACACACTCAAACGTGCATATAAAGCTCTTATGATTGGGCAAATATCAGCAGCCATAAAACTTTACAAAGACGTACTTGACCACGAATATGACAATGAAGACGCATTATTTGGCCTAGCAACCGCTTACCATCGTAACCATCAACTGGACCAAGCCCGGGAAATATATACCGACATCCTCAGAAGAGACCCCAATCATCGCGAAGCCTTAAATAACTTCATCGTACTTGCTGCAGATGAAGCTCCGCAAGATGCCCTTATAGAACTTCGCAAGTTAGAGCGCATTAACCCTCGCTTTAGCCCTATTCCTGCCCAGATTGCAATGATTTACCTTAAGCTAGAACAACCTTCCATGGCAGAACAATACCTCAAGCGTGCCATTACGCTTTCGCCCAGTAATGTTGTTTACCGCTACAATCTTGCCATTATATCCGATCGCTTAGGCAAGCATCTTCAGGCTGCTAACTTGTACGCAGAAGTATTAAATGCCGTCGAGCGCGGCGCCAATATTCCTGGGTCCCTGAACCAAGTTCGTCAGCGCCTCGACTACCTCGCAGCCAAGATAAAGCAACGCAAGCAGCAAGGATATTAATATATTCTTAACACTATTATTGTATAGTAAATACAAAGACAAGCAGACATGCACCTTATACCATTGTTAGCAACCAAGCATTTAGTTTGAGTACGCATGGTAGAATGTCTTGGTAAGGTATACATATATGGATCTAGAAAAATTACTTAATCTTGTTCACGAGCGCGGCGCTTCAGACCTTCACCTTGTATCTGAGCACCCACCTGTGTTGCGTATTGATGGCGACATTCACCCGTTATCAACCAAAACGCTTACCAAAGATGAAGTCCAGTCCATGCTTGACTCCATGATGTCACCTTATCAAAAAGATGAATTTTCGAATAAGATGGATATTGATTTTGCCATTCATACGGAAAATAATATGCGTTTTCGGGTCAACGCCTTTCAAACACTACACGGTCCTGCCGCTGCATTACGATTTATTAATGCTGAAGTCCCAACCATTGAGTCACTTAAACTACCCAATATAGTCACTGAGCTATGCAATCTACACAAAGGACTTATTTTGGTTACAGGTGCTACTGGTAGCGGCAAGTCAACCACCCTGGCAGCAATCGTCAATTATATTAACACCCATTATCCCAAACATATTATTACCATTGAAGACCCTATTGAATATATTCATTATTCTAACAAATCACTTGTAAACCAGCGGGAGCTTCTCACGCACAGCCAAAGTTTTAGTAACGCACTAAAAGCTTCTCTAAGGGAAGACCCTGATGTTATATTGGTGGGTGAGTTACGCGACTTAGAAACAATACGCTTAGCACTTACTGCAGCAGAAACTGGTCATTTAGTACTTGCCACATTACATACCAGCTCCGCATGTAAGTCAATTGATCGTATTATTGATGTTTTTCCTGAAGGAGACAAAACCATGGCACGCACGATGCTTGCCAGTTCCCTTAATGCAGTTATTACCCAAGTACTTGCCAAACGACTAGATGGTAAAGGACGCATAGCATTGCATGAGATACTACTAACCAACTCAGCTATTCGTAACCTGATACGCGAAAATAAAATTCAGCAGATACAATCTGCTATGCAAACAAGCTCTAAAAGTGGAATGTCAACCATGCAAGACGCTGTAGAACGCTATGTTGTTCAAAATATTATTAGCAAAAAAGAAGCCGCTGCTATTTTAAATGAATGCCCTCATGATATTAAGCAGCAATCGCAGTAAGAAATGCATGTTCTAGATTCTGATCTTTATATTTGGCCAAGAAGCCATCCACTGACCCTTGATAGACAAAATTAGCATTATGGATGATAGCGACTTCATCACAAATTTCTTCAATATCAGATAAAATATGTGACGAGAAAAACACACTATTTCCTTGATCTGTATATGCTTTGAGCATTGATTTTAGTTCAATACGAGCCTTAGGATCCAGACCACTCATTGGCTCATCTAAGATCAACAAGGGAACATCTAACAAAAACATCGATAACAAGCCAAGTTTTTGTCCCATACCCTTAGAATAGCGCCCAACCCGATGATCTAGCACTTGTGGATCTAAATGTAATTGCTCTGCTTTATTTCTTGCTTTGTTGATATCAAATGACTGTCCATGATATGAAAGTGCTAACGATAAAAACTCCTTACCTTTTAACAATCCCGATGGCTGAAACTTTTCAGGTAAATAGGCAATATGTTGACGCGATTTATCCAACGATGCGTTTTTCCCAAAAAAGGAGACCTTACCAGAACATGCCGATAATAAATTCAAAATAATCTTGATAAGGGTTGTTTTACCTGCTCCATTAACCCCTACAAGACCATATATCTGACCACTATTAACCTGCAAATTAATTGCATCTAATACTTGATGAGTCCCAAAACGCTTAGAAACGCCTTCAATAATAAGTGGAACACTATCTTTTGACATTTTTTTTCCTACATTATAATGATATTATTTTGACGTGATTTTCTTCACATGAGCCGTCATCTGTTTAACGACTATCATACTCTTACTTTTCTAATACTGCTTTTAACCTGTCAAGCCTAACCTGATCATAGACTGTTATACTCTCACGTATTCCATGTCCTGGATCAAAAGGATCATACTCTGCTAACTGTGCTTCTGATATTTTTCCTTCCAATACACGCATTAATGTCGGCACAAAAGATTGATGCGGTCCAAGTAAAACCGATACTCTCTGGGTTGCTCTATCAATAACAATATCTCGGTAATTAGACACATAACGCATATCATCTTTTAAGGCAGGCAATTGCGACCATAAAGGATAATGCTGTGATAAATTGTTATCGCTATAAATAAGTATCACTTCATCTGGTAAAACCGATGCAACATCAATCCCCTCAGGCGCAGCCAACGTATGATGGGTCACTTGCTGATCATTAATCCAGATACTCCAAGAATCGTCCGATACATACACGACTGAGTTTAAATAAATGGCAGGTTTTTGAAATGGCACAACAACTTCTTCTGGCGCTTGCTGTGCAGGCGATTCTGCCAAATCTTCTGCAGAAGCACCATCGGTTGCCACTTCATCTTCAACAAGACTTTGTTGAAATAATTTTTGTGCCTCTTCAATCTTTAACATATCCTGTTCTGTAAACATGAATGACCCCACCCAACGATCAGAACCATCCTGCGCAACACTTTTTTCAGACAATATTGTCACCAACACACAACATGCAAACACCCGTCCACAACAATAAACACATTGCCAAAAATCAAATAACCTGAGCTTGTGAAATAAACGCAGTCGCCCAAACATGGTCATCACCATACCAAACCTTAAGAAAATGCGGGTAAAGATGCCTCTTTTTTTCATACGCTAGCCTTTATCCTTTTGCTCATCAGACTCACTCTGCCTAGCTTGTGTTCCATACCACTTGAGATATATTCTAGCACTAATTCCTTCTATAGGATTACCGTTTGCTATTGAGGCAAGAAAATCTTCTGATACCAAATTGTTGGTTTTGTTCATTGAAACTTGTACAACATCAACATAACCGGGCATTTCATGGATTAAGGCCCTCATAAAGGCAAAAACTTCTTTGTCTGTAATTGACTCCAAACTTATTTGAACATCACTGACATAGACATCGATGGTTTGGGTGATCAAAAATTCATTCTCATGTAACACCGGACGTTTGAATGAAGCATCCAAATCAATAATGCCAAATTGCTCTTTAAGCTGCATAATAACTTTTTTTGCACTACTAATTGATAGTCCTTGTAATGGCGCTTTAGGGCCACTTAGCTTATCTATAATGGCCTGCGCTTCTAGATGCTCTTGCCTAGCAATCTTAGATTTTACTTTACTTGCCTGAAGCTGAGAAATACGTGACTTTAGCTTACGACTATCTTCTTCTAGACCATCGTTCAAAAATGTCATAACAACCAATACCATTGTAACGATGCCAATGGTCACCAAGCCCATAACTCCTCTTACAATCAGCCTTTTTTTAAGGTAACCAGCTTTCATTATCGTCTCTTCTTCTTTTTGTCTTCATGATCACTAAAAATACGAATTTGAACATCTACTGAAGACTTGAATTCATCCATGGTGATGGTATCAGGCAACTGAGAATGTTCAACACGATATACAGATAAAGCTTTTGTTATATTGTCAGTAAATTGGTCAAAATTAACAAACAAACTATCAACATTCTCTCCTACATTCGTAAAGATAAATGTTACATCCAACGACTCACTTCCTTGCAATTCTTCTTCATTATCAATCGATTTTTTCTTACGCTTTTTTGATTTCTTTTTTGTGTTGTTATTACTTTTTAACACCGAATCATACTTCCACTCAAACGACGAAACAATACCATACCCAGACACGCCAGCTGCCAACATACCCAATATGTGATGCGGGTTAGAAGAGGACATCTCAAATACGCGATGTACATGCGCAATATCCAAAAGTTGTTCTGCAGAGTAATAGCTTGGTTCAATTTCACCATCTTGATCTTTGGTTTTCGTAACCAATATTCTTTCTTGGTTACTACTTTTTGAGATCGTATCATTAAGATCAAACCACACGTAACCTTGCCACGCAATAATACCAACCATAACAAGTGTAATTAACCACGTAGCGACTAAAACAGCGGTTCCTCCATTGGCTAACAATTTTAGCTTTTTTAGCACCGGAGTAGTAAACTCAAGTTTCGGCTTGTTTTGTGCAAACATATAACCTGAAAACACATCCATATAGCACGCATCTAAATCAACAATTTGCTTAATATCAAACTTAGAAGCGAGCATATGTGGCGTAATTCCAAGAAGCGGCTTACCTAATATGGTTATATCATCAAGTTTACCGACAATACCTTGAGATGCCACTACCATGACATCAATTGTACCATCCTCAGGAAATGATAACCTACGAAGATAATCAAGAGTATTAAGTATCTCTTGTTCAATATCGCCGGCAATAGTAGGAGATACCATATCCAGATTAATTCGTATCATGCGCGTGAACATCAATTTACCTTCATGGTAAACTGCCTGTCTAAATCCTCCTGTCTTATGCGCCGTCATGATTAACTGCCAATCAGAAACAGAATCAACCTTTGCTATTGCTTGGTAAATAGCCGGAAGCCTCTTTGACCAAGAAGAAGCTTCCAAAGGAAGCATATAAATACCATTTATATGATTGGGAACAGACAATGCAACATCTAACCACCCTTTTATCGCCCGGTTCATTTTTGTGGCAACAAACATATATATCCAATCTTTGCGCCCTCCTTTGGATCTTCCCAGCAAATAAGCGTCTCTTATATCAGCATCTGGAAATTCACGTGCTAATCGTTTTGCTAGCAATTGATTGATATTCATCATTCCTACGCCAGGAAGCGTATGTTTTTCATAAGTTTGCTCAGCATGATTCAACAATAGTGATATGGGAGCTTTAGGATTATCCGCAAAAAAATCTCGAACTTCCTGTCCATCGTGCTGCTCATGCGTAACCATCATGCGTTTGATAAGATTCTTGCCCGCAAAAAGCTGCAAATAGGCCCCTTCATCACCGATAATCACAATAATTGACTGCCCTTTTCCTCTACCAAACACGTAATTTTCCCTTTTAAAACCGATTAAAAACTCATTTGACTAAAACTATCATATAGCGGACCAAATACAGCCAATGACATCCATAACATTAACCCACCCATTAAAATAGTAAGCGCCGGCTGGATAGCACCAACCAAAGCATCAACTCCATCACTGACTTCTTCATCGTAGAAGAAATTAACATTTTCTAATGTAATATCTAATTTTCCGCTTTCTTCTCCTACTTTAAACATACGCACCACCAATGAAGGAAACTGCCCAGAAGCACTTAATGAAAGTGTTAATGAATTCCCTTCAGCCACACTTTTTCTGGCATTTGAGATATGCTGCTTAATCACCAAATTATCGACCACAGATGCGGCAATATCCATACATTCTAAAATACCAATACCACTGCGATACATAATACTAAAAAAGTGACAAAACCGCGCTAATTGTGTTTTGTGAACAATAGAACCAATAAGTGGAAGCTTAAGCTTAAAAGCATCCCAATAATACGAAAATCCAGGAACAAATTTTTTCATCAATTTGATCATCACCACAACAAATACCGGAAAAGGAATAATCATATACCAATACCGACCAAAAAAATCAGACGTAGCAATGAGTGCGGTTGTATATACAGGCAAGTCAAAATCTTGCGACGTTAAGAATGACGATAATTGAGGCACCACAAACAACATCATTAACGACAAAATACCAATCATCAATGCTAACAAAAACGATGGGTAATAGGTTGCCTTACGAATACGTTTTTTTACTTTGCTTACCCATTTTAGATGATTGGTTAAGTGATGAAACACTTCGTATAAATTTCCTGTCTTTTCTCCCGCCTGAACCAGGGATACAAAAATAGTATTAAAAACTTTAGGATGCCGTGCCAAGGCAGCAGAAAGCACATCACCACTTTTAACCCGTTCATAAATATCAGCAATAATATTGCGCATTTTCTCTGATTTGGTTGTATCTCGTAAATCCTCAATAGAATCCAAAATAGGAACCCCAGCCCTATCTAATTGTTCTAAATGCACACAAAAAACAATCAGGTCTTTATCGCCAACATTATCTAAGAAACTTAAACTGCTCTCTTTTACCTCCCGGCAGGTAATGAGATCAAGCGACATAGTACTAAGACGTTCTTCCAAATCAATATCATTGGCCGCGGTAATCGTACCTCTAACCTTACGACCATCTTGATCTAATGCTACGTAACTAAAATTTGGCATATAGCATTTTTCCTTTAATCACTGAACGCCTGTTATCCGCCCTAGCTGTCACAATCAATGCATTTTATCTCAACCGACCTTCTTACCCTAATCTCATAATACCAAGCCAATAGTATTATAACCTTTCGGTCATATCAACGGTCCTTATAAGCTCATCTATGTCGGTTATTCCTTGCAACACCTTGGCAATACCATCTTGCATCATTGGAACATATCCTTTCTTTAACGAATACGACACCATGGTTTTACGCGTAGCATTGGTTGCAATAAGGTCATCCATTCCTTTGTCTACCGGAAAGATCTCATGAACTGCCATACGCCCCTTATACCCCGTTCCAGAGCAAATATCACAACCATTATGGGCATAAAGCTTTATTTTCTTTTGCTCAGGCAACCCCAATAAACGTAATTGCGAAGGCGTAGCAATGGTCTGCTTTTTACATGCACCACATAGTTTTCTTACAAGACGCTGGGCCAACACACAAATGAGACTACCGGCCAGTAGATGCTGCGGCACACCAATATCCACAAGACGCAAAATAGCCCCTGGTGCATCATTGGTATGAAGAGTAGTAAAAACCCTATGACCGGTCATTGCTGCACGCATCGCCATATTTGCAGTTTCTTCATCCCTTACCTCACCAACAAAAATAACATCCGGGTCCTGGCGCATCAGTGATTTCATCCCCGATACAAAATCCATCCCCTTATCTTCTTTAATATCCGACTGACGCAACATACTTAGTTGGTATTCCACCGGATTTTCTAATGTCATGATATTAATGCCGATGTCATTAATATAATTAAGCACTGAATAAAGGGTCGTTGTTTTACCGCTACCAGTTGGACCAGTAACCACAATGACTCCTTCAGGCCTCTTTAACAAACGCTTGAGCATCTTTTCATTATGATCACTTAACCCTAGTTCATCTATATCCATCAATGCCTTTTGCTTATCCAAAATACGCATGACAATATTTTCACCATAAACAGTAGGGTGTGTGGCTACACGAAAATCAACTTCTCGTCCCAAAACCACATAACTAGTACGACCATCTTGGGGATTACGGGTCTCGGCTATGTTCATACCCGACATAATTTTGATACGGACAACAACAGCCGGCCAATAATCTTTGTGGAAGCTCAACACCTGAATTAACTGACCATCAATACGATAGCGCAACCGCACAAAGGCACCTTCAGGCTCAAAGTGAATATCCGATGCTCCACGCTTAATAGCATCAACCAAAACAGCATCAACCAATCGCACCGTAGGGTTAACATACCCCTCTTCTTCTCCGCTTAGTTGACGAGCTTTATTATGTTCAATTTCTTTTAAAATGCCTTCAATGGTTGTCTCATAACCATAATATTGATCAATAATTTCTAACAAATCAGATTCTGGCGCATATACTGGTACAATTTTTAAATGGTCATCAAAATAACGACTCAGCTGATCAATGGCCAATATGTTATAAATATCGGTAATGGCAACCTGAACCGAATCACCCTCTATATTAATAGGTATAGCCTTGTGACGCTGGGCAATTTCTTTGGGTACAAGTTGAATTAATTTAGGATCCAATACCGTTTTTTTAATGTCAAATGCTTTACCCCCAGAAGATTCAGCCAACATTTCGCTTAACGTGCTTTCAGTAACAAACCCCATATCAATAAGTACAGCGCCCAATGTCTTACCTGAAGTCGCTCCGGCATGCTCTTTCATAGCAATACCAAGCTGATCTTTTGAAATAAGACCTTTTTCCAGTAATCGCTGCCCAATTGAAATATTTCTCGAATCATCTGGTAGTTGTTCAACCATCATGGCAGAAGATTGCTTAACTTCATCTACTATTTGCTCAATTTGTTGAATATTAGACTGAGCATCTTTGTCTTGAGGTTTCACTGGTTGATATTCACTGCCATTAGCCTGCGCAGGCTGAGGGTTATCAGATAACCCCTGATCACCAGCACTCTGTGCTAGCCTACGCTTTGCTTGCATCTTAGCCTCATCAACCTCAGACTTCCTGGGCATGGGCGTTGGTGTTTCTGTCACACGCTTGTCCCCCTCTACTTAAGCAGGCACATGAACTAACCGTTATTTCTTACGGAAACTATCAATACTAATGACGTTATTAACTGTCTCTTGATCACCATCGGCTTTCTTCTTGCGCTTACCGCCTTTTGCTCCTTTAACGGTATTTTCCTTACCCTCACCAAGTTCATCATCCTCGATAAGTTCGGTTACTTCAGAGAGCAACTGAGCTTCTTCGCTATGCCTAAATTGCAGCCCAAACTTCACACTTGGGTCAGCAAACGCAACCAACGAATTAAATGGCACCACCACCGGTTCCTGCTGACCATCAAAACTCAATGTCACCTTAAAACAATCATCCAGCACTTCCAACCCTTCAAACTGGTGCTGTAGCACTACTGTCATTTCATCTGGGTATTTCTGGCGCAATGTGTCAGACAACTCCACACCGGGAAAATTAGTAACAAAAGAAATGAAAAAATGGTGTCTGCCAGGCAAACCTTCTGCCACCACACGCTCTAGCGCACGCTTGACAATAATATGCATAGCATCATCTATTAACTGACCATAATCAATAAATTCGTCATCCATAGGCGCTTTGCCTCTACCTGATACTTTAATTAAACCACCATCAAGCAGCATCCCCTACGCCAGAAACACTAGGCCCAAGGCACAATTGATACATACTTAATTATTTTTTGTCTTCATAAGGACCATTCTAAACCGGCCAACCACGAAAAAGCAAGAGAAAAAGCGGCAGAGCTTCTGTTGCTCGGTGCCCTGCCAAACCGCCCTAATGATGGATTATGCAGCTTTTGCAACAGCTAGAGCTACACCGTTATCATTAGCGGCTTTAAGACCGTTAAAGTCAAAGCCAGCAAAGTTATCGTTTGCATTTATTGTTGTGACTCTTTTAGCGGTAGCGTCATACCGGGTAAAAATTAACTCTTTATTACGCACGTCGATGCTTTGTCATCCCCACCAAAGCTTATACATTTAAAGATTATAAGCTTTGGTGGAGATGCCGGGTACTGCCCCCGGGTCCGCAACGTCTATTCCAGAAAACCATTTATTACCATAGTCAACTAATTACGAAGACACCCTCATTATAGCATAACTGCTTACATAAATGCAAATTCCATCTATAACAAATAACAAAGTTATGCACTTCGTTCTTGCAGGTTAACCGATCATAACGCAAGAACACCGACATTTTCATTATAAGCTTTATTGTTTAAAACCTCTGTTAAGACCATTTGCAACCTCAAATAACAACTATGGAATTTTTCTTCTTGTGCGCCCTCAGCAAGCCATGCTACATATGCAACCATAAAAACATTCATCATCGATATTACTCACGAGACAATCATGACCCTAAACGCCCTTCAAGAAGCCCAGATTCAACAACAACAAGCCAATAAATTTTCTACAAAACGCCCTTCTGTTGACAGCCTAGAGGCAATATTATTTCAAGCCATCCCCATGTTAGACCATGGCTTTATTCGTGTAGTTGACTATATGGGCAACGACGACGCCATTGTTCAAGCTGCCAGGGTCTCTTATGGCACAGGCACCAAAAAGGTAAGCCAAGATGCCGGATTAATTCGGTACTTACTTCGTCACCGCCACACCACACCCTTTGAGATGTGTGAAATAAAATTTCACCTCAAAATGCCTATTTTTGTTGCTCGCCAATGGATCAGACACCGCACTGCCAATGTCAATGAGTACTCCGCACGTTACTCGGTAATGGATAATGAGTTTTACATTCCTTCACCCCAAGAGCTGGCAGCACAATCCACTAAAAATCACCAAGGCAGAGGTGAGGAGCCACTTAGTCAAGAAGAAGCACAAGAGGTGATAGACATTCTTAAAACGGACTCGGCTCAATGCTACCAACATTATGAGCAGCTCATGAACACTACAAATGAAGGTAATATTATTGACCCCAACAAAAAAGGAATTGCACGCGAATTAGCCCGCATGAACTTACCGGTCAATATTTACACTCAGTGGTATTGGAAAATTGACCTACATAACTTATTACACTTCTTGCATTTACGTGCAGACAGCCATGCACAATATGAAATTAGAGTTTACGCACAAGCTATGCTTGATATTGTGAAGCAATGGACTCCTATTGCCTACCAAGCATTCATGGATTACCGTGCCAATGGCATAGAACTTTCTGAGCAAGGACTAGCTATTGTAAAGCGCATGATTGCCGGCCAAAAACTATCCCAAGAAGAATCTGGTCTCGGCAAACGTGAATGGAATGAATTAATGGCTACGTTAGATTTGGCTTCTTAAACATAGACTCCAAGGAAAAGATGTACTCATGACAGAATCTGCCAATAGTCCAAGTGATCAGCACATTGTCCTTCTGGGACGCATATGCGAGCTTTGTTATGATGGCATAACATGCTTAGACCGCGTGCCATTTGAAGCTTACTACTACGAAAATAAAGAGTTTGAAGACGCCACACTCGGACAACATTATAGTAGTATATGTGATCGCATTTATTGCCTGCTTGACGGCATTAACCATGGCACAATCCACTATGACCATCGTAAACGCAACAAGAAACTTGAGCGCGATCTCAACGCATGCCGTACCTTTTTAAACAATGTGATACATAATGTTCAAAAAATAGTTAATATCGACATCACCTCCCCCATCATCATCAAAGAAACAATGACTATCAATGGCGATGAGTGCACGGTTCATTCAACCATTGAACGGGAACTTGTCGAATGCTGCAATTACATGGTCCATCACCTAGCTTTTATTCGGCTGATTTTATTTAGCATGGGATTTGCACTCGATGACATGCTAGGCATCGCCCCTGCGTCAGTGATCTATCACCGTAGTAAACTCGCGCCACAGCAACTTGATGAATTACTCGAATATAACCGCCGCATCCATACTCCTTCTACCAATCACGCTCCACAACCCCAAACTGCAGATGTTTAAATAATATGTGCACTCTTACCCTTATGCGTGCCAAATGTGACCAGTTCATTCTTACCATGAACCGAGACGAGAGTGCCGACCGGGTTGAAGCAAGACCTCGCTACTGGCCGGACTATAAAAAAGTATATGCACCGCGCGACACCGAAAGCCATGGAACCTGGATTGGCACCAATAAAAAACAAGCTGTGGCATGCATGCTTAATCGTTATGACCCTCATACAAACGAACACCCAAGACCCTCACGCGGAATGATTGTTCCTAATATTTTGAATACAGATAACAACAACGATAGCATCCAATATCTTGTTGACGAACTAGACCCAACTCCTTTTGCTCCTTTTACCATTTTATTATATGTACCAGGTGCAATTACCATATACCATTGGGACGGCAAAAATATATCGTGGGAACAAACAGACGATAGCTTACGCAAACCAATCATGCTTACTTCCTCATCTTGGAATGCAGAAAAGGTAGTTTCTTGGCGTAAAGCACTTTTTGAACATTGGCTGGACAGCGATGCACCTTTTCGTGAAACGGTACCTGCATTTCACCTAGAATCAGTCCAAGGATATGAAGGATGGGGACCATTTGTACGCCGAGGTAATATTCGTACCAATTCCATCACACAAATTGATCTTAGCTTAAGCAAAAAGAACATGGCATACTGGACCTATGAAAATCTTATATCAGTAAAAACCGACTCTCCTTGGTATTATACCGTCTACCCCTTGCTTTTTTTGATCAAGTCCCTATAAGAGAGCTCTAAAAAAATATCCCAAACCACTTAAGGAGTGTCACACAATGGCAATCGAACGTACCCTATCTATCATTAAACCAGATGCAACTAAGCGTAACCTAACTGGCAAAATTAATGCTGTTTTTGAAGAAAATGGCCTTCGAATTGTAGCCCAAAAACGCGTTCGCTTAAGTAACGAGCAAGCTGGTGAATTTTATGCTGAGCACAAAGAACGTCCATTTTATGGAGAATTAGTAGAATTCATGACCTCAGAACCAGTTGTCTTGCAAGTATTAGAAGGCGAAAACGCTATTGCTAAAAACCGTGAAGTCATGGGTGCAACCAATCCAAGTGAAGCAGCCGAAGGAACTATCCGTAAACTATTTGCTAACAGCGTTGGTGAAAACTCTGTACACGGCTCTGACAGCCCAGAATCAGCAAAGCGTGAAGTAAGTTTCTTCTTCAATGATAATGAGATTGTCGGCTAGTTACGTTAACAAGCCACATAAATACCATGAAAAGCCAGCCTTGTGCTGGCTTTTTTTGTGATACACAAAATTTCACGATATTTTACCAAAGACCCATTTGCAGCTCACCAACCTACAAAAATTAGTGGTGGACCAATCTGGCATTATTGCAAAAAATCGTTGGCGTATAGGAATATATTATGAACTACCAAGCAAGTCCCTAACCATACCAATAATCTTTCGGTTAGCCGGGGGCATGGGATAATCCTTAAGTGTATTCACAGCAATCCATTTTATTTCCTGACCTTCAGCACCGACAACCTCACCTTCCCAGTTTCGACATGCAAAAATAGGCATCATCAAATGAAAATCATCGTAAGGATGCGACACAAAAGTTAGTGGCAGCAAACATCCCGCACAAGTTGATACACCAAGCTCTTCTTTTGCCTCCCTAATGACCGCCGATTCAGGAGTTTCTTTGTCATGAACCTTACCTCCGGGAAATTCCCAATACTCGCCCATATGAGAGCCTTTGGGGCGCTTGGCAATAAGAATATTGCCCTCCTCATTAATCAGAACAATGGACACCACCAACTTTATATTGGTAGGTTCTTTGAGTTTTGCATCTTCATTTGGGTCACAACATGCTGCGGTCATGGCGTTATACTGCTTTTACGTTGGTAATGCCGTCGGCAAATTCTATTTGCAAGTCATCTCCTTGACGAATATCGTTAGCACGCGTTACCACAACATTACCATGTTTGACACATGCAAAACCACGTTCAAGGGTTCGTTTATAATGATAACTTTCTAACAATTTTGCAAGCGTATCAAGATTGCGATGATGGCGTTCAATCGTGGTATTAAAACTAGTATCCAAACGTGCTGACACATTCTGCAATCGAATACTACCCGTATCCACCAAATGTGTTGGCGCCTTAAGTTTAGCGCTACAAATATCCAATTGTTTTTCTTTAATCACAAACAAGGTTGGTAAAGCTTGTTGCAAGCGCACGCATAAATGATCTAGCTTTTGAATTTTATCATCCAATATCCGACTTGGGTGTGGCAATCCCCTGGCAAGGGCCATCAAATGTTCGTATTTTTCTTTTAGCAACCGTACTATTGTTCGGCGCATCCTGATTGAGGCTTGTTCAATAAAGGCAAGAAGCTCTGCTTTAACCGGCGTTGCCATTTCTGCAGCCGCTGACGGAGTAGGAGCACGTCGATCCGCCGCATAATCGATGAGTGTTGTATCGGTTTCATGGCCCACAGCAGAAATAAGCGGAATCTGGCTATTGGCTGCAGCACGCACCACAATTTCTTCATTAAACGGCCAAAGGTCTTCCAACGAACCACCACCCCTTGCAACAATAAGCACGTCAGGACGTAGGTGGGCAGGCATCACATTAAACCCTTCAATAGCTGCTGCAATTTGTGCAGCAGCCTGCTGACCTTGCACCAATACGGGCCATAATTTCACTAACAGCGGAAATCTCTCTTCAATCCGATGTAAAATATCTTGGATTACTGCACCTGTAGGCGATGTTACCACCCCTATTGAATTCACAAATTGGGGAATTTCTTTTTTTCTGGCTTGATCAAACAATCCTTCAGCAGCAAGTGCTTTTTTTCGTTTTTCAAGCAGTGCCATCAAGGCACCTTCACCTGCTAGTTCAATGGAGTCAATCACA
>CALCTU010000025.1 GCA_937907045.1 uncultured Alphaproteobacteria bacterium | reverse complement strand
CATGGAACTGCGCCAGATTTGTATGAAATGTATCTTAAGAGTAAAGGTAAAAAATCCTTTTTTAATCCGTCCGCATTACTTTATGCGGTTGCCAATGCCCTTGAAGTGGTTTCAGAACGAGAACCTAATAAGGAGCTTAAGCAATATTCGGATGATCTTAAGCAAGCGCTTATTAATACTGTGGCTGCTGGATTTGTTACCCCGGACATTAAAGGAAAAACAACAAATCCAAAAAAAGAAAAAGTTCTTGATTTACCAACATTTTTGGATAAAGTGGATAAAGAGTTAATAAAGTTAAGAAAGTAGTAATATTAGTTCGTTAGGTGAGTTAGTTAATGGGTCCAAATAATAATAATCCACAAGATAGTAGTGTTTATCAAGGACCGGTCGCACAACCGTATACTTCTGAAGATGAAGAATATGATGACCAGGAAATAGCAGCACAGATGCAGCAGCAAGAAGGTGCGTTACATGAAGGGGTTGAAGAAGTTCTGCTGCAAGAGCCAAAACAAAATTTCATGTGCCTAAGAGCACGGCGTTTTGGGAGCTTCTTACCGCCAAGGCGACCATGAGTTTATTAGTTAAGGCTAAGATTGCTTAACCAGCATTTGTTTTATGCGGGCTGGTAATGATGCGACCTAATTTGAAATCCAAGACCGTGAATAATGGTAAATATGGTATCAAATTTGGGTGTGGTCTTTCCGGTCAGGATTTTATATAAGTTTTGTTTGTTTAACCCAGTTTTTTGTGCAAGTGCAGCCAGGCCTCCGTTGGCTTCTGCAAGGTACCTCAGGCAAAGCATAAAAGCACTGATATTGCCGCTGCCTTCATATTCGGATAGTGCCTGATCGAAAAACCATTCTGCCTCTTCAGGGTCCTTTAAGCGCTCTACTAATTGATCATTAAAGGTTACATAAGCTCTGGTCATGGTGTTTTCTTATTGTTTTTTATTAACAAAAAATGTTGGTATACATGCAACACCTGTAGTGGAAGGGTCGTAGGTTGCTCTGCATGTTGCAGCAGCCTGAGAGTACCCAAAAATTTTACCTGTGTTGTATATACCATCATCATATTTGGTATCAATGGCGAACATTTCAGCAATGGTAATGATGGGATCGTCCATATCACCGCATGTGCTGTCAGGGGCGTGGAGTGAAAGTGCTATAAAAGAATTTGGGTTCATACCAAACATACCAGAAGATCGATATTTCCATCCGCCACCGCGCGGACCTGCCGGGGTATTAACACCAATGCCATGTGCTCTTCCAGTATTGCATGATCCTCCAGTTAGGCTGCCAGGTATAATGTTAGCTAACTGAAGATGCTGCCATCCTCGGGGTTCTTCGGAGCCATCTGGCCAGTCGTCGGCATAATCGATACGATTATTGCCATTTCCGTTACACTCATCTGCAGAACTACCGCAGCTTGCTGACCAATAATCATATGCGTTGGTGATGTCTCCTGGGAATGCATCATATTCGAGTTTAAATGTATTGATGGCTGTAATATATTGGTTGGCTTGAGAAACAATACGTTGCAATTGAGCTTCCGCAATGAGCTTTTGTGCTGACACGATTCCAGCAACAATGAGCCCTATAATGACAAGGACAATAGAAAGTTCAATAAGAGTAAAACCACGAAAATTCTTTTTCATACTATCCATCCCATAAGCTGTCCAGTTTGGTATCATGCTAACAAGGGTTAGTCAACTTTTGGTTCATGGGTTATCGTATAGTATAGTGGTTACACATTCATTTTTTCTTTTAAGACAAATAAATAACGCATTGCAAACACCATGCAAAACAGTTGCTATTACTTATTTATTTTGAGAGTGTTAGTAAATGAATTTACAAACACTCTATTATTTCTTTAGTCCTTAAGGTCAGCCCAAACATCACGAACTTTTTTCAAGAACTTTTCTACCTTGGGATTGGTGCCGCGGCCGTCAAGTTTCTCAAAATCGTTGAGCATTTCTTTCTGCTTTTTAGTGAGTTTGACCGGTATTTCTATGGCAGTATGGATGTACATATCACCTCTGCGACCACCGGCGCGAATCACCTTCATGCCTTTATTTTTAAGGCGGAAGATGTCGTTATGCTGTGTTCCAGCAGGAATCGTGACCTTTGCTTTGGTACCGTCTATGGTAGGAACTTCTACTTCACCACCAAGTGTTGCGGTAGTCATTTTGATGGGAACTTTACAGTGTACATCGTTATGATCGCGGGTAAAGAGTTCATGATCTTTGATTGAAACAAAAATATACAAGTCTCCGGCATCACCACCCCTAAAGCCAACTTCACCTTCTCCGGCTAGTCGGATACGCATGCCGTCTTCAACACCTTCTGGAATGGAGACATTAAGGGTTTTTTCGCGTTTGATACGACCTTCGCCTGCACATGAGTTGCACGGATTCTTGATGACTTTACCCATGCCATGGCATGCGGTACAAGTTTTTTCGATGGTAAAGAAGCCTTGTTGCATATGCACCTTACCATAGCCTTGGCATGTGCCGCAGTCTATGGGTGAAGAACCATCTTTAGATCCTGATCCATGGCAACTATCACACTCAGCTGCGGTTGTGAATGTGATGTTTTCTTGGGTACCAGAAAATGCATCTTCTAGGGATATGGCTAAGTTATAACGAAGGTCTGCGCCTTTTATTTTACTAGAGCGCTGCCTGCCGCCGCGTGAGCCGCCGCCCATAAAATCACTAAATAAATCACTAAAAATATCAGAGAAATTGCCTTGCATACCAGCGCCACCAAAGCCACCGGCACCGCCTCCCATGCCACCTTCAAAGGCAGCGTGACCATATTGATCGTAGGCTGCACGTTTTTGGTCATCTTTGAGAACATCATAGGCCTCCGAGATTTCCTTGAATTTTTGTTCGGCTTTTTCATCACCTGGATTGCGGTCAGGATGATATTGCATCGCTAATTTGCGATAAGCTTTTTTAAGCTCGTCAGCGCTGGCTCCTTTATCAACGCCCAATAATTCGTAGTAATCTGTTTTAGACATGTTGAATATGCTTTATTATTTAATTAAAAAAGAGCTCCTCTTTAAAAACAATGTTATAAAGAGGAGCTCCTTGTAAGACAAAAAATGTTAATTCACAATAGGTTTTCTTAGCCTTGAGTGCCGTTTTTCTTATCGTTGTCATCTTTGACTTCTTCAAAGTCAGCATCCACAACGTTGTCTTTATCTTCGTTGTCTGCAGATGTTTCTTCGCCAGCAGCAGCCTCTTCTTGAGACGCTTTGTATACTGCTTCACCAAGTTTCATGGCAGCTTGCGTTAAGTCAGCTGTTTTAGACTCAATTGCATCAACATCGTCTTCTTCGACTGCTTTCTTTAAGTCTTCAATGGCCGACTCAATGGCTGATTTTTCGTCTTCACTAATAGCATCACCATGTTCTTTGAGTGATTTTTCTGTAGAGAAGATAAGGCTTTCGGCCTGATTTTTTGCTTCAATGGCAGCGCGGCGTTTCTTATCTTCTTCAGCATTAGCTTCGGCGTCTTTTACCATTTTTTCAACTTCGTCATCGGATAATCCACCTGAAGCTTGAATGGTAATTTGTTGTTCTTTACCTGTGCCTTTGTCTTTTGCCGATACATTCACAATACCATTAGCGTCAATATCAAATGTCACTTCAATTTGAGGCATGCCACGTGGCGCTGGTGGAATGTCTTCAAGGTTGAATTGACCAAGCAATTTATTATCAGATGCTAGCTCACGTTCACCCTGTGATACTCTAATAGTAACGGCAGATTGGTTGTCATCTGCAGTCGAGAATACCTGTGATTTTTTAGTTGGAATGGTAGTGTTGCGGTCAATTAGGCGAGTAAATACACCTCCTTGTGTTTCAATACCAAGAGATAATGGCGTTACATCTAGAAGTAGTACGTCATTTACGTCGCCTTGGAGTACACCTGCTTGAATAGCGGCACCCATGGCAACAACCTCATCAGGGTTCACACCTTTATGCGCTTCACGACCAAAAAACTCAGACACTACTTTCTGTACTTTTGGCATACGAGTCATACCACCAACAAGTACAACGTCATCGATGTCGGATGCCTTAAGGCCAGCATCTTTAAGTGCTTTTTTGCATGGATCTATTGTACGATCAATGAGCTCATCAACAAGTTCTTCAAGTTTAGCACGTGTAATTTTGATATTTAAGTGCTTAGGACCAGAAGCGTCAGCGGTAATGTATGGCTGGTTTACTTCTGTTTCAGATGAAGAAGAAAGTTCAATTTTGGCTTTCTCTGCTGCTTCTTTAAGGCGTTGCATTGCTAGTGTGTCACCCGATAAATCGACACCTGAATCTTTTTTGAATTCATTAACCAAATAATTCAGCAATTTATTGTCAAAGTCGGCACCACCAAGGAATGTATCACCATTAGTAGCTTTAACTTCAAATACGCCATCACCAATTTCTAAAATAGAAACATCAAATGTACCACCACCAAGGTCGTAAACAACAATGGTTTTGCCGTCGTTTTTATCTAAGCCATAAGCAAGTGCAGCTGCAGTGGGTTCGTTGATAATACGAAGTACTTCCAATCCAGCAATCTTGCCTGCGTCTTTTGTAGCTTGGCGCTGTGCATCATCAAAGTAAGCAGGAACAGTAATGACTGCCTTTTCAACTTTACCACCAAGGTAGTCTTCAGCAGTTTCTTTCATTTTTTGAAGAATAAAGGCACTTGCTTGGCTAGGAGAGTATTTTTCGCCACCAGCTTCAACCCATGCGTCACCACCTTTGGCCTTTACAATTTTGTATGGCACGTGTTTCATATCTTCTTTGGTGACCGGATCATCGAAGCGTCGGCCAATGAGGCGTTTAACTTCGTAAACTGTATTTTCTGGGTTAGTGACAGCTTGTCGTTTAGCAGATTCACCTACAAGACGTTCATCATCTTTAAAAGCAATCATTGAAGGGGTGGTACGACGACCTTCGGCATTTTCAATTACTTTGGGCTCTTTGCCGTCCATAATTGCAACACATGAGTTCGTGGTACCAAGGTCAATTCCAATAACGTGAGACATAATAGTTGTATCCTTGCATCAAAATATTAGTTGTATAGTTGTTTTGTGTAGCATTTACGGGGCAAACATGCCGTTGCAATGAAGCAATTTGCCGTGCTATGGTCACTATATGGGAAGTGTTGGTAAGTAGTTCAAGGGGATAAATTAACTTTTTGTCATGTTTACAAAAAATATAGATTAGCACCAAAGCGTAAGTAGCAATAGCCTTTATGCTGCTTTGTATCAGTTTCGCGAGCGTTAAGGTAAAGATGAAATACCATTTCTTTGAAATAAAAATCAATCAGCATGATGAGCAAATAAGTATATTTAAAATTGATTAATAGTAAATATTAAGTATTTAATTTTTTATCAAGTGATATAAGTTGGTTGCTATAATTTTTTATTAATAACACAAATATAGAGGTTTATTATGTCCGGTGAATCTAGAGATGGTGCAGCAGCAGCAGCTGCTGTTGCAGGGGGAACCTTAAGAGAACAGTTTCCTTACAGTAAAGATAATATATATGCTGATTTAAAACAAGTTATGGTGGAAGCTCCAGCTAACTTATATGAATTTGGTTCTGATCATGCTGCAAATGTGTATGTTACGATTGATCCAAAAACGCAGGAAGTGAGCTTAAATGTAAGTTGGAATATTCAAGAAGATGGCAGAAAAGAAGGTCACCCTGGTACATGGGGTGTGAATGGTCCTTTTATCAACGAGCAAGAACGTCCAGTAGACCCTATAAAGTTAAAAGAAGCTATTAAAGAAAAAGAAACAAGAATTGAGGAATTGACTGAACAACAAAAGGGTCTTGACGAGAGGCGCAGGATGGCACAAGGTGTCTCTATGGATCCAGAGTTTTTTAAAAATATTGGTGAGGAGATTGCTAGCCTCAGTGAAAAGATAGATGCAGAAAAAGCCCATAAGAGAGTTCTTGATGCACTTCCAAAGCAATTCGAACAAATACATGCGATAGCTGTTCAGCATTTACCAGATGCATATAAAGATAATGAAGAAGCAAAAGCTAATGCTGTTTATCGTGTGCGGTTAAAGCATTTGGTAGAAAAAATGCCAGAACAAATTAACACAGCAATTGAGCTTAAAATTAGGTTGCTTCGTGAGCAAGGTGCTGAAAAAAATGCGGATCTTATTGAAAAGCTTCAGAAATGTTATCTAAATCCTTCGAACCCGGAACTACCGGCAACTTTTTCATTCCAAGAATTAACCGACGATGTTGTTAGAAATTCAGAATATATGAAAGATCTTCTTGCTACCACTTTTTCTGGTACACCTAAGGAGAGTATACTTCTTAATTTTTCTCCTGTTAAAGGTGAAGAGCCATGTAATGTTGGTGTTTTTGCTAACAAAGATAAAGTTGGTGAAGTTGAAAATGAGTATAAAAATCTTTTACCAAAACGTGATGATGCGGGCAATAAAACAGATCAATTCAGGGCAATGGGCGTTAAATATTCAAAATTACCACATGTTTTAGTATCTGCATGGTTGCCTTATGGTCAAGGTAACGTTTTTGATCTTGAGGGACTTGAATTAGACTTTGGTACTCCAGCCATAATTGCAATGGATGCCAATTCTAATGCAAAGCAATTATTTGCAAATTCTGGTCAAGAAGTTGATCCTTCAAAGATACATATTCCAGTTCAAGAGCATAATCCTACGAGTGGAGCGCTTGTATATAAAAATGATTTGTTTCCGCAATTTGAGGGGTATGATCCTAATCATTTTGATCCTAAAGATAAAAGTAAGGAACCTAAGCATTATGACATGACTTATTGCACTGAGGGTGCGAAAACTGTTGTTGTAGCATGTGGCAGTGCTGGTTTTGTTCATGATAATACCGACCCGCGTGCTCCTGAAGTAGCGCGTACCTGGACAGGTTCACATAAAGAGGATGTAAAACTAACCGAGCAAGCACAAGAGAATGCACGGATTTACTGGGCATCAGTTTCCGGTCAGGTTTCTGGTGCAAGTATTGGTAGTGTCCTTGGTGCGGATGTAACAAAAGTTGCAGCAGCTGGGATGTAATCAATATTAAACAAATTTTTGATTTAATTAGCGTATTTCTCCCCACTTTATTGACCATATGAGTACAGAGAGTGGGGAGTTTTTTTATTTGCAGTCCAGCATCAAAGCTTTATTAGCGATTCCTGCTTCTGAAGTAATCAACGTTGTATTGTTCAATTATCTTGTCTTTAGAGATAGTGCATAGATCATCAGTGCCAAATGCACTGTATAATTCATCCGGTAGTGGTGCATTATTCATCTGTATGGCTATTGCCCCACAGCACGCCAGCCAATGTCTCTTCTGCAAAATCCTTCTGGCCAGTTGATGGAATCAATGCATTGATAGGCTTTGGTTTGTGCTTCTTTAACAGTGGGGGCTGTGGCCGTAACACCCAGTACACGTCCGCCAATGGCAATAATATTGCCATTATCGTCAATGTCGGTGCCGGCATGAAAAATAATCACGTCATCATGGGTAGATTCTTCAATGCCTTCAATAATGGTACCTTTGGTATAAGATCCTGGGTAGCCATTGGCGGCCATGACCACGCATAATGCGGCATCATCTTTCATGGTTACGGTTTGGGCACCCAAATTACCTTTAGCTGCTGCAATAAGTAAGGTAAGCAAGTCACTGTTGAGGCGACTCATCAACACTTGGGTTTCTGGGTCACCAAACCGAACATTGATTTCTAATAATTTTGGTTCACCGTTTTTAACCATAAATCCTGCAAATACCACCCCTTGGTAGGGGATTCCTTCGGTTTTCATGCCATTAACCAGTGGTATGATGGTGTCTTGCATGATGCGGTGGTGCAGGTCGTCGGTCATAATGGGGGCAGGGGAGTAGGTGCCCATGCCGCCAGTGTTTGGGCCTTTATCGCCATCAAATGCACGCTTATGGTCTTGGGCTGAGCCAAACGGAAGTACCATATTGCCATCCGATAATGCAAAGAAGCTAATCTCTTCACCGTCTAAAAATTCTTCAATAACAATAGTGCTAGAAGCATCGCCAAATTGTTTTTCGCCGAGCATAGCCTCAATCGTGGTGTTTGCTTCTTCTAGGTCTTGCGCAATGATCACGCCTTTTCCAGCGGCCAAGCCATCGGCTTTAATAACCAAAGGAAATGATTGTTTGGCAGCGTAGGCTTTGGCAGGTTCGCTTTGGGTGAATTTTTCATACGCTGCGGTAGGTATATGGTATTTGTCACAGATCATTTTGGTGAATGCTTTAGAACCCTCTAATTGGCTAGCTCCTTTTGATGGACCTAGACTTAAAATGCCTGCATCTTTGAGGCTATCATGCAGACCGTCAACTAATGGCGCTTCTGGACCAATCATCACAAAATCAATATTGCTGGTTTTGCAAAAATCAATAATTGCTTCGTGATTGCTTGTATCTAAACTGATGCAGGTGGCAATTTGTGCAATACCAGCATTGCCAGGTGCAACATAAAGTGTGTCAAGGTCAGGGTTTTTTGCGATGGCAGTGCTGAGTGCGTGTTCTCTGCCGCCACTGCCAATAAGAAGAATATTCATGAGTGCCTAAAAAGCTTTTGGTTATAAGAAATTGCTTGGCTAGAGCATAGAAAGTTTTTTTGGTTTGTAAATATGATTAGATTGTCATTGCTGGCATATGGAGCACTAGGGGGTGGTAAATCTAAAGTGCAGCGGTGGTAAATCTAAAGTGCAGCGGTGGTAAATCTAAAGTTAAAGGGTGGTAAATCTAAAGTTAGTGCTTGGTTTTTCTCAGATTATATGGTATTGTTTGGCTATGATAGTTAAAAGAATGATTGTTAAACAATTACATAGGATGCTAAGTCAGTATCCTGTTGTATCGCTTACTGGCCCTCGTCAATCGGGTAAAACAACCTTATTGAAGCATGTACTTAAAGATTACCAATATTGTAATTTAGAGGATCATGTATTAAGGGAATATGCTAATGCAGATCCAAAAGGTTTTCTAAGTCAATACGAAGGGAAACTCATTATTGATGAAGCACAATATGCGCCAAAATTATTTTCATATATTCAGCTTAATGTAGATGAATCTAAATTATTCGGCCAATATGTATTGTCAGGGTCACAAAATTTTTTATTAGCACAGTCAATTACACAATCTTTAGCGGGTAGGGTTGCGGTTATGGAGCTTTTGCCGCTTTCAATTGCTGAGTTGAGAGCAGAAGGCGTGCTACCTCCCTTGTATGATTTGTTGATCAAGGGATGTTATCCGGGATTGTATGATAACAAAATTGATATATTTCCATGGTACCGAAATTATATTAAAACATATGTTGAGCGTGATGTTCGCTCTCTAATGAACATTAAGGATCTTTCGGTATTTGCAAAGTTCCTTAAATTATGCGCATTGCGTAATGGTCAGGTGATTAATTATCACACTATGGCGAGTGACCTACAAGTTTCATCGCCTACAGTAAAGCATTGGATTTCTATTTTAGAAGCAAGTTATTTAGTATTTCAGCTACCAAGCTATACTAAAAGTATAGGAAAAAGGGTTATAAAGTCTTCTAAGCTTTATTTTTATGATCCAGGCCTAGTCGCTAGTCTTATAGGTGTAACAGAGCAAGGGCAGCTCATGAATATGGATATAAAAGGCTCTTTGTATGAGTCGTTAATGGTTTCTGAATTTTATAAATATACTTATAACCACCTTGCGCCAATATCACTTTCCTATTGGCGGTATCGTGATAAACATGAAATTGACCTAATTGTTTCTCATTTTAGTGATATTCTGGCAATTGAATTTAAAAGTGGTGCAACTATTAAAGAGTCATTTTTTAATCACTTTGATTACTTTGCTTCCCATCATGAGGGTAATATAAGTAATTATGTTATGTATGGTG
Organism: uncultured Alphaproteobacteria bacterium; assembly: GCA_937907045.1. Taxonomy (GTDB): domain Bacteria; phylum Pseudomonadota; class Alphaproteobacteria; order Rickettsiales; family UBA6187; genus CALCTU01. The sequence goes on along the minus strand of CALCTU010000025.1, from coordinate 716 downwards.
GTAACAGTAGGCAGAATCGAACCGTAGCTAACGTAATTCCTTGGTATGAAGAGCTCCTGGATTTTCATTAATTATTGTTATCTCATGAATAAAGATGATTATGTGAATGAGTGTTTGTGTTGCCAGTATTCATATTAGATATAAGTTTTTTACGGAGTTTAAATGGCTTGTCAATGCCAGTTAATAATATGGTACTGGTGCCGGTACCGTGGATAGTTATGTTTCCATAATTGAATATTCTTCCTAAAAATGTTTGGTCCACGTCGATGCTCTCAATATGCGATAAAGGCATGCCTTTTGTAGATAGGGCTATGAAGCCTCTTTTAGTAAGAATGCGTTTGTTGGTCACAAAAAATTCTACAGCATTTCTGCAATATAGTGCTTTTGCAAATAAGATAGAGGCAACACAAAGCAGCATTAGTTTAATAAGCTTAGGAGCTTCTTCTAGCTTCATAATAGCGGTGCCCCGAGTAAACGGATCAAGAATATCACTATCCAAATAATACCAAGCAAGTGCAAATAATATAGGAAGCAGGTACACTTTCCAGTGGATAAAGGTGGAATACTGAATTTTTTCGTCGTCGGCTAAGTATTTTTCCATGAGCTGCAAAAATTGTTTTGTTTGAAAAACACTATACACATTGCACATATATCTGTAAATTCTCTCCTCAAAATAAGATGTTTGTGTTAATCGTGAATCAAGCCAAAGGGCAACT
>CALCTU010000024.1 GCA_937907045.1 uncultured Alphaproteobacteria bacterium | reverse complement strand
TGCTCTTAATGCTACAAAGCATATTAAAGAAATAGCACAGAATGACTGGCTTGGTAAGCGCGATGCAGCTCTATTATGCCTTATCTATGGCTGTGGGCTTCGCATTGCTGAAGCATTATCCATTCGAAAAAAAGATATCTCTAACAGTCAGGTTCTCCAAGTAACTGGTAAAAGAAACAAAACACGACAAGTACCCCTGCTCCCGATTGTTGTTAGTGCTATTAAAGATTACCTTGCCGTTTGTCCATACCCTATCACAGAAGATGACTTTTTATTTCTTGGTGCAAGAGGAAAGCCTTTACAGGCTGCAACATTTAATAAACAACTACGTATGCTCCGACAAATGTTACATTTACCCGAAACCACATCAGCACATGCTTTTCGTCATAGTTTTGCTACTCATTTACTTTCCGAAGGTGTTGATCTTCGTACCATCCAAGAGTTACTTGGTCATGCTAGTTTAAGCTCTACACAACGTTATACACACTTGGATGAAGAGTCACTTCTTGCTGCTTACACAGAACATCATCCACGTGCGTAATTTTAGCCTTGATTTGGTTCCCGAATGGGAATAATAATCCCCGTACGGGAACTATAAAAAGGAGAAGGTTAGATGTTTAATAGTGGATTTAATACCGTCAATGAACTTGCAAAATTGGTTTATCGTCGTCGTAAGGCAAAAAGCCTTACTCAAAAACAATTAGCTGCACTTGCTGGAACCGGAGTACGATTTGTATTTGACCTAGAAGCCGCTAAACCAACCTGCCAGATTCAAAAAGTGATGGATGTACTTCATGCTCTCGAGTTTTCACTTGAGCTTAAAGCAACCCCTCTACCACTTCCTGAACCACCGACTCGGTCCCCGTTACCTGCATTCAAAATATCCCCAGCGGTAAACTCAAACGCAAAAAAACCTCCCGTTCGGGTGTTTAAAAAAGGAATACTTCCCCTATCGGTAAAGATTTTTCACCCTCACCTCATTTCCGCCTAACTCAGATAATCACAGTGGAGAATAACCATGCAATTAACCATGCTAAAATCAAAGATACACCGCGCAACAGTAACGCAAGCAGACTTAAATTTTGAAGGATCAATTACCGTCGATAGTGCATTACTCGAAAAAGCTAACATCCTCCCTTATGAGCAAGTTGATGTGCTCAATGTTACTACGGGGGCTCGGTTTACTACTTATACAATCACCGCCCCTGCAGGCTCTAAGGAAATATGTGTCAATGGAGCAGCGGCGCGTTTAGTGCAAAAGGGTGATGTCGTAATTATCTGTGCCTTTGTATCTGTGGACGAAAATGAAGCTAGCAATCACAAACCTACTGTTATCCTTATGGATGAACAGAACGATATTAAATAGTTTCAGTTATACTTGAAACTTTATTGATTTTTACAATAGTTTCAGTTATACTTGAAACTACAAAGGTACTAGAGCTATATTCTAATTAAAGTATATGCGGCACTATACGATAGCTACACTAGCCTGCAGCCTTAAACGCAATACCATTTCTTAAAAAAATGGTATTGAAGGCTTCATATATTGTAAAAATTCATAACTGGTAATTACTATTGTACATTCGTCAATCCTACCTTGAAAAAATCATTCCTTTCATTGATCAATCCATAATCAAAGTAATAACCGGTATGCGCCGTGTAGGTAAAAGTTATTTTTTGATGCAAATTCAAGATTACTTACACACCACAAAGAAAATTGCAAAAAAAAGAATGCTTTGCATCGAGAAGGAGTCATTAGAATTTGAATTTATCAAAAATTACGAAGATCTCTATCACTATGTCAGCAAGCAATTTAATAATAAATCTCAACAATATTATCTTTTTATTGATGAGGTACAGGAGATAGAAGAATGGGAAAAAGCAATTACCTCGTTTTTTAAAGCCGGAAATATTCAAATCTTTATCACCGGAAGTAATGCTCACCTGCTTTCTTCAGAATTAGCCACTTACCTTTCTGGCCGTTATGTAGAAGTTCCGATTTACCCTTTAAGCTTTAAAGAATTCACAGAGTTTGGAGCCCATAAAGGTAATACAGATGAACTATTTAAACTCTACCTCAAATTTGGAGGTCTTCCTGGTATTCAGAATTTAACGGCATTTGAGAATGAGACATTCCAGTATATCCAATCTATCTATCATAACATCCTATTTAAAGACATTATTCAACGCTTCAATATAAGAAGTGCAACTAGTTTAGAGAGAGTTTCTCGGTTTATTTTAGATAATATCGGCAATCTGTTTTCAGCAAAAAAAATAAGCGATTACCTTAAACAACAAAAACTTTCCACAAGCGTAGAAACTGTACAGAATTACTGCAAATATTTATCTGATGCTTATCTTATCCACAAAGCACAACGTTGGGATATAAAAGGTAAACGCATTTTGGAGATGTCAGAAAAATACTATCTTAACGACCTGGGTCTCAGGCATGCCATCCTAAGCTACAAAGAAATGGATATCGCAGATTTATTAGAAAACATAGTTTATATGGAACTTCTAAAACGCGGCTACCAAGTCTATGTTGGAAAAACCAGTAAGCAGGAAATAGATTTTGTTGCATCACGCTCTAATCAGGTACTCTATGTTCAAGTATCCTACATGCTCTCCTCACAAAAAACAATGGATAGAGAATTATCAGCTTTTGGCGATACCGAACAAAACAACAAAAAACTACTCATCACTATGGACCCTCTACACGCCAATACATCGTGCAACAATGTAACTATAATCCATTTATATGATTTTTTGCTAAAGTGATCGTGAATGAAGAAACGCTTACTTTTATTTTTCTTGAACTTTACTTTTTAAAATTCTTGCAGTACTGCTTATCTCCTTTGCTTAATTTTTTAAGCTAACATTTATTAATAGATAAAGGAGACACACATGCCATTAGAAGATGGTCGTCACACGATTGCCTTAGTAGGCGGTGCTGGAGGAATTGCCAGTCATTTAACGAGCTTTCTTAAAGATAAAAGTAAAGATATTGGTAGGGTTGTTATTTTAGATATTCCTACAGCTCAAGGTGTAGCCTATGCAAAGGAAATAGATTTAGCAGACACCTATGATGCTTTTGGAGTTGACATCGAAATAGTTCATACTTCTGATTATGAAGAAATAAAAGGTGCAGAGTATGTAGTTCACACAGCAGGATTTCCAAGAAAACCGGGCGCACCACGTGAAAGTTTAATTACAACTAATGTTCCTATTACAGAAACAGTAGCTAAAGGAATAAAAAAATACGCTCCAAACGCTCAAGTGTTTGTTATTGCTAACCCTTTAGATGCAACTGTACACGTAACACAGGAAATCATAGGAAACCCAAATCAAGTAATAGGGATGGCTGGAGTTCTGGACTCATCCAGACTAGAACGACGAATCAAGGATAGATTGAATTTAAATAGCCATATCACCACGTTAATTGAAGAATTTACGACACCAGAAACTCAGAAGAACATCAAAACTAAACTTGGTTTAGATAAAGACCAGCCATTTAATGTTGTAACTATCTCTAAACAACTTAGAGAACAATACCCAAACATTGCCGAATGTAACCTAGTATCAAAGCTATTGCATGATCTTAAAATAATACCAAAACACAGTTACCGTGGAAATAGTCCTTTCAAGACAAGTGACGTTAAAGCATACACCCTTGGTGGACATGGAGACACCATGGTGCCTGTTATAAGCAAAGCAACTGTTAAAGAACGTCCCTTAACCGAACAAATGATATTAAGCCAAAAAGATATTGAAGATATCATCCAAAGTACTCGTGATGCAGGTGGACAAGTTGTAACATTAAATAATGGTAGAGGATCTGCAACACAATCTCCTGCAGCAAGCGTCTTTAAAATGCTTAGCTCATACATTGATGCCAGAAAAGGGATCCAACAAGACCCTCTTCCTATGACCGTTCAAGTCAAAGACAAACAAGGTGTTACTGGTGGTCCTTTATATATAGGTGTTCTAGCAACTTTTACTCCAAATGGAGGTTATGAAGTTCAAGAGGTTGAACTTAGCGCAAAAGAAGCACAGCAATTTGAAGCAACGATTGCTGCTAACCGTAAACTAATAGAAAATACGAAAAAATTTCAAAACTTCAGGGACAGAGTTGATGCTTTTATAAATACAGTACGAACAGCGCCTCAAAATTTCTATCATAGTGTTGTTACTACACTTTTAAAGTGGGGTGACCAAGAGCTTGCCAATTCTGATGATTTTAGAAGTCGTTTTGATGAATCACGATTGTCAACTTACAAGGGTGACAGCGTCCGGGATAAACTTGCTACATGTTGTGAACAGTCTCATTTATCTGATCAAGAGAAAAAAGATGTCCTAAAAAGCTATGATACAGCAGTATCACCAAACACACAAATAAGACACCATAGAACAGCTAGTGTCGCTGGTGTCGCTAGTGTCGCTGGTGCAGCAATGTAACATTTACAGTCAAAAAAAACGCCCCTTGCAGTTTTTGTTAAGGGGCGTTTTTTTATCTTATAAACAAATTGAAAATACTAGCCACTATTAACCCAACACCACATTGCGCAACTCATCTGTAACCTGCGGCTTAACCCCAAAGAAATTCTCGAACCCAGCGACTGCCTGATATAATAACATCCCCAATCCATCCACAATGGGGTTGCCTTTTTGCTTTGCACTGCTCAGTAATTTTGTTTCCAGCGGACTATAAACTATGTCGGTCACAATTGCGCGATCAGGAAGATTTTTTAAATCAATCGCCAATTCAGGCTTGCCAGACATCCCCAGAGCGGTGGTATTTACCAAAAAATCCTCCCGATCAGTAAAGAAAATTACTTCACTCCAATCTTTCACCCTTACCCGATCAGGAAATTGACTAGCAATTTCCTCAGCCTTTTCTCTTGTACGGTTAGTTACCTCAACAATAGCAGCGCCTGCTTCTATAAGACCATAAACAATAGCCTTCGCAGCTCCCCCTGCTCCGATACACACGCAATGTTTATCTTTAAAATCAAAATCTTGTATAGAAGATAGGATATTTTGGATAAATCCAAATGCATCGGTATTTGTTCCTAATAACAAACCATCTTGTTTTACTATAATTGTATTTACAGCCCCAATTGCTCTAGCCACATCAGTGACTTCATCGACACACAAAAGCGCCCGCTCTTTAAAGGGAATAGTAACATTAACGCCTGAGTACCCATTACGTGCCAAGCTTCTTACATGTTGTTCGAACAAATCACCTTCATCTGAAACCGGATAAAGATCATACATGCCATCAATACCATAATAATCCAGCCAATAGCCATGTACTTTTGGAGACAAAGAATGATCAACTGGCCATCCCATAACGGCTGCTTTTTTGGTCATTGATTTTGCTCTTTTTTGCGCTGATAAAGCTGAATAATTTTTGCAGCAGTCTCTTCTACAGAGCGCTTGGATACATCAATAATTGGCCATCCTTTTTGTCTAAAAAACTTCTTGGCGGCATCGACCTCTGATTCCACTTCTTCGTAGTCAGTGTAACCGTCGCCTTTTTCTTCATGAAGCGATAAAAGCCTATTTTTACGAATCTGTACCAAGGTTTCTGTATTAATGGTCAAAGCAACAATAAGTGGCTCTGTCAGACTATCAAGAACATCAGGAAGTTCAATGGTAGGTACAAAGGGTATGTTGGCCGCCCGATACCCCCGATACGCTAAATACATGCTTGTGGGTGATTTAGAACTTCTTGATACCCCAACAATGATAATATCAGCTTCTTCTAGGTCCCACACTGACTGCCCATCATCATGGGTGAGCGCAAAATTAATTGCCTCCACACGTGAAAAATACTCTTCATCTAGTGCATATTGCCGGCCAGACTGTCCTGTTGGCTTAACTCCCAAAAAGCTTGATAAATCCGACACAATACGGGACAACACCGAAACACTTGGGATCCCTAATACATTGCATTTTTCTTTTAAGTACCTGCGAAGCGGTTCATCAGCAATGGTGTATAAAACAAACCCACGCTTTTGTTTGATAGCTTCAATAACTTTATCCACTTGTGCCTTTGTTCTTATTAGCGCCCAGAAATGCTCTTCTACTTCAACATCTTCAAATTGAACCATAACAGATCGAGCTACTGAACTTACAGTCTCTCCTGTTGAATCGGATATAAGGTATAAATGATGTGTCGTCATAATATGGTCTTTTGGGATAACTACCTGGGTAACTATGTGGATAAGTCTGCTTAAAACTTTATCCCCGATTTCTTATACATCCTTCCCCATTTTTTACCAGTGCTTATCCACATGTGGATCAAATTTTTGGCAATTTTAGGGGATGATGGTTACTAAATTTAATTCACATATTTGTCCACATATCAACATCGTGGCCAATTTTATGCTAGCTAACATCTTACTAACATAGTTTTACACATATTTATCCACACTTGCCTTTTTCCTAAAACCAAGGCATAGTGCCTGTGCATAAAGCTATGGACAAAATTTAATCCACGTTATCCATAGGGATTATCAACAATAAACAACCTTATTATATATATATTATTATTATGTTATCTAAGCAGACCGATGAAAAAATCGATCAGCCCTTGTTAAGTAATTTATCAGGAAAACCAACTAAGCGCCCTCCTATTTGGCTAATGCGTCAAGCAGGTAGATATCTTCCAGAGTATCAAGCACTGAGAAAAAAAACAGGAAGCTTCTTAGATTGTTGTTATACACCTTCTGTAGCCAGTGAAATTACCTTACAACCTTTAAAACGGTTTGATTTAGACGCAGCTATTATTTTTTCAGATATCTTAGTTATTCCTGATGCGTTAGGTACCAATGTCCGGTTCGAAGAAAATATTGGTCCAATGATTGATGGCTTAAATGAACCAAAAGATGTGGCTAAGTTGCATTTTAATCAGTCATTACTGGATCCTGTCTATGAAGCAATAGAACTTACCAAAAAACAACTTTCATCTCATGTAAGTTTAATTGGTTTTGCTGGTGCTGCATGGACGTTGGCAGCTTATATGCTACAATCAAAAAGCGCTGAAAATTTTCAAAAAGCCAAACAATGGGCATATGCTAATAAACGTGAATTTGATGAATTATTGGCTATCATTGAAAATGCGGTAGTAACGCATTTGGTTTCTCAAGTGAGGGCTGGTTGTGACGCTATACAAATTTTTGATTCTTGGGCGGGTTTGTTAAGTGTGACTGACATACAGCGTTGGTCTGTGGAATCGCTTACTCGGATTATTCGTGATTTTAAACATGAGTGCCCAACCACTCCGGTGATTATTTTCCCACGTGGTGCGGGTACAAATTATGGTTTGTATGATACTCAGTATACCGGTGCTAGTGCGATTGGTGTGGACCAGTTTACGTCACTTGCATGGGCTTCAGAGCATTTGCAAGCGGTACTACAGGGTAACATTGATCCGTTGTTACTTGCCTTGGATAAAGATGCAATGCTAACTCAGGCACGTGAAAATATAGCCCTGATGAAGGGTAAGCCTTTTATTTTTAATTTAGGACATGGTGTGATACCACAAACCCCACCAGAACATGTTGAGTTACTTGTAAACCTAGTTAAGGAGAGTGATTGTGGATAATTATCTATGGATTAAAGCGTTGCATTTGATTTCGGTTATGTCATGGATGGCAGGTTTGCTTTACCTACCAAGGCTCTATGTTTACCATGCTGATGCGCCACTTGGCAGTGATTTGGATAAGACGCTTCAGCTTATGGAGTTTCGTCTTTATCGGTATATTATGACGCCTGCTATGGTTGCATCGTTGGGGTTTGGTATATGGCTGGTTATGATATTGGGGCACAGTAATTTAGGGATGTGGTTTCATATCAAAGCGTTGCTGCTTTTGGGGATGTTTGCTGTTCATGGGATATTGGGAGGTGCTAGACGAAAATTTGCCAATGGACTGAATAAAAAATCAGCTAAATTTTGGCGTATTGTGAATGAAATTCCTACGGTTTTAATGGTTGCTATTGTGTTGTTGGCAGTATTAAAACCTTAAAGGAGAAAAGTTTGATGTTGACAGCTAATGCATAAGTTGCTAATCAAGGACGAGCTTACACGAGGCAAAATCACATATCCCTTTTACGATTGGCATGGCTCTTTAATTTATGACCGTATGCTTTATACCCCTCCCACTAAAACTATAGCTTAGATTATTCTATTACTAACAACAATCAATGATGAGACCTGTATATGTCCGAAGAACAAGCAGCGAAAAGGCGTCAGTTTTTTAATGACGACGAAGTAGCGCCAAAGAAGGCAAAAGAAGAAGCTTCTGCCAAAGAAAGTGAAGATAAATCGAATGAAGGCGTACAGCAGGAGGAAGGCAAAGATAATAATGCTGATAAGCCAGCAGCTAAGGCTAAGCCTTCCACTAACAATAGAAGAGAAAGAAAAGCTCCGTCGCAACAATCCTCTAGTCAGGATGATAGCTTTGAAGAAGAGGTGGAGCAAGAGCCTAAAAAAGAGGTTCCACCAGCTATTGCTGAACCTATTAAGCGTGGTGAAATACTCAATCTTAAGGAGCTCAAGAAGAAATCATCTGAAGATCTATTGATTCAGGCAGAGGAATATGGGGTTGATGATGCTGGTGGAATGTTGCGCCAGGA
>CALCTU010000023.1 GCA_937907045.1 uncultured Alphaproteobacteria bacterium | reverse complement strand
GCAGGTGCAGTTATTGGACAGCATGGGTTTGGTATTGTAGATTCCAAGGACCTCACCATTTTGGCAGAATTTGGCGTTGTGTTTCTGTTATTTGCCATCGGCCTGGAACTAACCATTGAGCGTTTGATGGCCATGCGTTGGCACGTATTTGGCTTTGGAACGGCTCAGGTGGTTCTTACCACTATTATTATTGGCTTTACCAGCTATATGGTTGGACTTTCTATAGAAGCCTCCATCATTATTGGTGGCGCACTCGCCCTTTCTTCAACCGCCATTGTGCTGAGGGTACTGACCGAAGATCACGCTTATAATACTCAAGTTGGGCGGATATCGTTAGCAAACTTACTTCTGCAGGATTTTGCTGTTGTACCACTATTGGTGCTTGTTCCATTACTTGCAGGTGAGAGTGAAAATATTGGCCTCACATTGGCAAGTGCTATGACAAAAGCTTTTGTTGCAATGGTCATCATTTTCTTTTTGGGTCGTATGCTACTTCGTCCATTATTTAACCTGATTGCTTCGGCACAAAGCAACGAGCTATTCACTGCCGTAACTTTACTTGTAGTATTGGGCAGCTCCTTGGCTACTGAATCCATGCAATTATCCTTAGCAATGGGTGCATTTATTGCTGGACTCTTGGTAGCAGAAACAGAGTACCAACATTTGGTAGAAGAAAATATCATGCCTTTTAAAGACTTGCTTATGGGCTTATTCTTTATGACTGTTGGCATGGGATTTGACGTATTTACCATATATGACGATATCTTCATTATATTAGGACTTACAGCAGCACTGGTGATATGCAAGGCAGCCATTATTATTGGATTAACACGATTATTTGGATTCCCATTAGGATCTGCAATACATTCGGGATTATTACTTGCTCAAGGTGGCGAGTTTGCATTCATTTTATTTGGCTTTGCTTCACAAGCAGGCATTGGTATTATTTCGGAATCCCACGCCCAAACCTTACTATTAGTTGTTACATTCTCAATGGCATTAACACCCCTTCTTTCCTTAACAGGAAAATGGATTGCTCAGTATATCGAAAGCTCTACACCGGAAGACAATGACTCAATTAGCCTAGAAGACATTACTGATTTATGTCACCATGTTGTTATTACTGGTTATAATGCTACCAGTGAAGTTGTTGCCAGACTATTAGAAGTCAAGAAAATCAATTATATCATTGTAGAACCTGACCTTAAACGCGTTCGTAGCGGACGCAGAAAAGGGTACCCCATATTCCAAGGAGACGCCAACAAAGTTGAGAATCTTAGAGCGATTAGTTTAGAACATGCAAAAGCAGTTATTGTAACGATATCTGACAATGTGTTGATGAAAAAAGTTATTCGCAGTGTAAACAAGCATTTTCCTACTATTCCAATTGTAGTACGTGCAGATGACCTTAGAAATGCACAAACACTTGAAAAAATCGGTGCAACCTCTATAGTGCCCGAAAAATATGAGTCGGGACTGCAATTAGCAGGTG
>CALCTU010000022.1 GCA_937907045.1 uncultured Alphaproteobacteria bacterium | reverse complement strand
TTGCTCACCCTGAATTCCAAGAATTAGACTCACGTATTTATTTTTCCCAGCACCCAAAAAATACTACCGACACCAAGCTGCAAGAACTCAATGCTGACGACGCCATTAGACGTCCAGACATGCGCCAAAGAGTTACTGCCATTGGACAACCCATTGATCCCAATGGCTATCTAGAAGGAAGAATGTATTTTTATGATGCAACACTTACCGGAATCGATACCTATATCAGCTTCTAAAGAAACTCATCTTTATGATACCCTTGTATATAAAGTAACGAGGATAAGTCCGAGTGATTAATACAACATGAAACTTGTTTTTGAACATTCGGTTTAGCATGGTATGCGACACCTAACCCGGCAGCTTGCAACATTGGCAAATCATTAGCACCATCCCCAACAGCTAATGTTTGATCCAATGACATACCATAATTTTCTGCAAACTCATGTAAATAAGCCTGCTTCGCCTCCTTACCCAAAATAGGTAAAATCACCTTACCTGATAACACGTCATCGTTCATATCAAGCTCATTTGCACGATGCTCATCAAACCCTAATTGATCCGATACTGCTTTGGTAAAGAAGGTAAATCCACCCGATACCAATACAGCTTTAGCACCATGAGCTTTCATAGTCGTAACCAACGTTTTTGAACCAGGCATAAGAGAAATATGCGAGTCAAATACTTCTTGGAGCTTATCCGCCGGTAGTCCTTCCAAAAGTGCCACACGTTCGGTTAAGGCTGATTCAAAATCAAGCTCACCATTCATGGCAAGCTCTGTTATATGCGCAACCTTCTCTTTTATACCGATAGCATCTGCAAGCTCGTCAATACATTCTTGCTCAATCATGGTCGAATCCATGTCCGAAATAAGTAATCGTTTTTTTCGACCTGCACTTGGCTGTAATATTATATCAACAGGCTCGTCTAACATCGGCAACGCTATCGAGCTACCACCTGTATCCACCTCAATGTCAGCAGCTTTTCCTTCACACAACCACTTAGCAGTATCAGCTTGCATATTCACACTATCTAATTTACGATATAGCTTATCAAGAATATCGTTCGTAAGCGTTACATGATCAGCACCAATCAATGTAATAACGTATTTGTTTTGATTATCTTCCATAAAAACCCTTTAACCATCTTATCCCATGCAGCATGATCAGCCTATTTATATCCTAAATGGCCCCACAGCCAGCGGAAAGTCTGCTATGGCGCTAGCTATAGCGCAATGTGCTGATATTGTCATTATCAATTGTGACTCAAAACAAATTTACCAGCAAATTCCTATTATTACTGCACAACCATCGCCGGAAGAATTAGCACGCACTGAACATAAGCTCTATGGCTGCGTTGATGTGAGCACGCATTGCTCGGTTGCAGACTGGACTCATATGGCCATCCGCGCCATTAACGAAGTCTTAAAAGACGGCCGCATTCCTTTTTTGGTAGGTGGAACCGGCATGTATATAAAAAGCCTCACCCACGGCATCAGCCCCATACCTGACATTGAAGATGATATTCGTTCTAATACCAAACATATGCTTGCTGATATGGGAAATCATGCTTTTTATCAGGAATTAGCAAAATTAGATCCACAGGCAGCACAAAAGCTCAATGCCGGAGATAGTCAACGTATCACCCGAGCAATGGAAGTTATCAAACAAACAGGAAAGTCGATTACCTACTGGCAATCACAACCTGCAGAACCATTTTTTCCCAACTCTCAATTTGAATTATTTTTTCTTGATGCAGGCCGCGAAGAAACATATCAACATTGCCACACCCGATTCGCCACAATGATTCACCACGGTGTCATAGAAGAAATAGAACAACTTAAATCCAAAAACCTTGACCCTGCATTGCCATCGATGAAAGCACATGGGGTCCCCGAAATCATTGCATATCTTCAACAAGAAATGTCCCTTGATGACGCAACTGATCAAGCCGTAAAAAATACGCGGCACTATATTAAACGTCAATATACATGGGCTCGCAACCAAATGCCCGACGCCACGTGGTTAACACCACAAGATCATCAAATCATTGTTGATAGTATCAGTCAATAGTTCTCTGCTAATTGTAAAACAACAATTAAAACAGATTGAGTTATTAACCATATGTTAACTTTATTTATCTATTCTTTTAAAGACAAACCGCATTTAGTAATCTATATTTGTTTTGGTATCAGGGGGAAAATATTTTGGTTTGTGATACTCAGTTATACCATCTGATATAATAGCTAGATTATTCTGGCTGTCTTAGAATTATTATAACATTGGAAGGTATCGGTTATGTTGTCATTCTTCTCGAATATTACTATTAAATCAAAGGTTATTTCGTTATTTATTATAACAACGTTAGCAGCCGCAAGCATATCTTTAGTTGCCATTATTGGCCTTAATGACATAGGAGTAGAAATAAAAGGCATCTCCAGACAAGATATTCCTTTAACTAAAGCCGTCACTAATATTACAGTACATCAGCTTGAACAAGCTATATACTTTGAAAAAGCTGTACGTTATTCAAAAGATATCCATAAGAGTCAAGATGCTCTTGCTAGTTATACTACATATAAAGATAGTTTTTTAGCCATGGCTAAAAAAGTAGATAAAGAAATCATTGAAGGTAAAAAGCTTGCAGAAAAATCTATACAACTTGCCCATTCTGACGAAGCCCAACAAGAATTTATAAAAGTTAGCAAAATATTTGACCAGATCAAATCAGAACATATTGATTTTGATAAACACGTGGAAGAAGTTTTCAGGCACTTTGAAAAAGCCGACTACTCCACGGCCCATCAGTTACTCCCTGGAATTGAAAAGGAAGAAAAGCAACTAGACGAAGTATTAAATGCACTATTAACTGAATTAGTTCAATTTACTGAAAAAGCAACGCTTTCCGTTGAAAAACATGAAGCTGATATACTGACAAACATCACGACACTAGCAACAGTTGGCATTATTATCAGTATATTATTTTCTATTTCCATTATTATTGCTATTACTAAGCCACTTGCAAAACTACAAGAAGCAATCAAAGATATTGCTTCTGGCCGTAGAGTCGATCTGTCAATTTTTACTTCTAAAGACGAAATTGGAAATATTGCCAAAGCACTTCAACAAATCGATAAGATAGGGCAGAGTTCTAAACGCATCGAACTAGCCCTTAACTGTTCAACAAGCTCAGTGATGCTCGCAGATCACAATAATGATATCATATATTTTAATCCATCTGCAAAAGAAATGCTCCAAAATGCAGAGAATGATTTGCGTAAAGAACTGAAAGATTTCGATGTTGAAAAAGTATTAGGGTCTAATATCGACATATTCCATAAAAACCCTGAACATCAACGCAGCATGGTCGAAAAACTCACCGAATCTTATGAAACTTCTATTACCATTGGTCCACGTACATTTGACCTTATCGCATCACCAGTATTTAATAATGATAATGAGCGCTTAGGTACCGTGGTAGAATGGAAAGATGTTACTGAAAAACTAGCCGAAGAAGACCGCAAACGCATCCAAGCCGAAAAAGACGCTGCCGTAGCCAAAGAAAATGCACGTATCCGTACTGCTCTTGATTCAGCAACAAGTAGCGTAATGCTCGTAAATAATGAACAAGAAATTGTATATATTAACCACAATTTACAAAATGCATTTAGTGCTATTGAAAAAGATATCCAACAACAACAGGCAGGCTTTAGCGCAGATAGTGTGGTAGGGTCAACAATGGGTGATATTCACAACAGTCTTGTTGAGCATCAAAGTACTATTGCTAACTTATCAACCGAATATCAAGCCACTATACATCTTGGGGGCAAAATATTTGATTTGACCGCAAGCCCAGTATTGGACTCAGATGGTGAACGTATTGGTGTCA
>CALCTU010000021.1 GCA_937907045.1 uncultured Alphaproteobacteria bacterium | reverse complement strand
CGCATACTTTCTGTGCTATTGGTGCTGCTGCTATGGCATTGATGATAGGTAGTCCAAGATGTGTTGTTGCCGCTAGGCCTTGTAAAAACCGATTATTCAGTACTTCTTCAGGGATAAGATTTACCCCTCTGCGGACTATTTCTACATTCTCATTTACGGTGTCACGAAAACTATCCCTAATAAAATGATATGCTCTGGATGCAGTTTGTTTTAGTGGGGTAATGATATTGTCTTGAAGGTATTCTGCGGCTTGTCTAAGATATTCTAACATTTTATGTATACGTAAATTTTAGTAAAAAAGCATTTTAGTATTACGGTTATCTATAGAGAAACGATGTATTTGTAAATCCTCTGTTTACTGTAGAAGGTGCATTAGTTGAGAGAATGGCTCAATTTATAAATTATTAATATATTTATGGCAAAATAGAGAGGGTGGTATTTTATTAAATAAGGTATGCAAGGGATGAGTTATGTCAGATGCTAGACATCAATTTAATGAAGAGCTAAGAAGACGCCGAACAGGAGCTAAAGATGGTACGGTTACACCAACATCGTTAGGGCCACATGTGGAGCCAGGTAAAGCAGGTCTTTCTGGTTTGCAAATATATGCTGACGGTGCTGTCTCAGGTGCATCACCAGCAACAAGTGTTGAGCATATATTATTACCTTCAAGGG
The DNA here is from genome assembly GCA_937907045.1 of uncultured Alphaproteobacteria bacterium. Taxonomy (GTDB): domain Bacteria; phylum Pseudomonadota; class Alphaproteobacteria; order Rickettsiales; family UBA6187; genus CALCTU01. The sequence continues at coordinate 17,427 of CALCTU010000021.1, read as the reverse complement.
CTATTGATGGTTGTGCTTTACAAGCTGGTGTTGCAGACCCAGCACACTTAGATGCTATACGTATGGCAGAACAGGATGCCATGAAAGAGGCCTTGAATCGCCTTACCAAGCCTGGTGATGTAGTGATGATGGATATCTATGTAAAGGGTAAGGGTGGAGAATTAGTTGCAGATAAAAAGCATGAGGGCATTTTTGAAACACATGCTGTGGTGCTTCAGCGTAACGATAAAGGTATATTGGTAATTGATCCTAGCAATCCTGATTTTAGTCGTCACATGGCAGGGCCTTTAAAGCAGGCTGCTAGTAGTGAATTAGAAGTAGAAACCGTTTCTGGTAAACGGCCGCTGTATAAAACGACGGGAAAAGAAGGGGGGCGTCGTGATTGTGTCAGTGTGGGTGCAAGTGTAGCCATGCATATTAAAGAACATCAATTTGAGAAAGATGGAAAAACGTTGGTTGCTAAAAGTAAGATGGTAAATGAAATATATGAAAAATTTTCAAATGGCATCAAGTTTCCTGGTGATCTGAGCGCAGAAGAACAAGAGGCAAGGCAGTCGACAAATTCCACGATTCGTCAGATGGCGTCAGAAGTAACAGATTTATTGAGAGAAAGGGATGTATTGCTTGCAGGTATTGATAAAGAACGAAATGGACTTAGTTCTTTTGGGAAAACGGCATTAGATCAAGCGCTGCCAGCAGATCAGGCTGCGCAATTAGGCCACGAAACAGAAGCGCTTAGACAGCAGATGGGGGATTTATTGGACCGTAAATCACAGGCTGTCACAGAAGAATGCAGAGTTAAAGTAGAAGCGGTATTTGAACAATATGCTCAGCCAAAGTCACCAAAAGCTGCAGTTGCGGATCCGGATAGGTCTCATTCACCTACTGCTGAGCCAGCATCTGCAATGGCTGAGGAACAAAGAGGTGCTTCTGTGCCTGGGGTGCCGCAGATGCACGAGCATGACCCTGGTGCGGATACTGGTGATAGAGCTGATTCATCTCGAGTAGCAGGGCAAGAGGCAAAGACGAAGCCTGCAGCTTCTGGGGACTTAGGGAGATCAGGCGCTAGAAGTCAAGGTGACAGTGATCCAAGCCATAAGCCAGGGTCACAACAACCTCCTGGTAAGGGTGGTAGATCGTCTCTGGTATAACAGAGGAAGTGTTTGGTTAGCGAATTAACGTGATTCGGACATACCGATTGTGTGAACTTGCAGTGTTATCGGTTGTGGGACGTTGGAGTTTGTTTTCTCCATAAGCACGCAGATCAGAAAATAATTTTTTTGGAATTCCTTTTGAAGATAAATAACTAGTGACTGACCATACACGCTCCTCGGCCAGATTTAAGTTGTAGCTGTCCCTGCCACTTGTATCGGCATGACCGGTAACTTGAATGGCGTGTGGCCGAAAACGACGAATATCAATCACAACACTATCCAATATCTTGATTGCTTCGGGTGAAAGCGTTGTTTTGTTATAGTCAAAATGAATAACATATTGCACGGGAACATTTAAAGGAATGCTGGCGGGTTTTGGTACAGATGGTTCGGTTGGGGCGTTTGGAATAGATATGCTTGGGTAGTTAGAAGGTACAAATTGTCTAGAAATAAGTGTCGGAGCCATTGGTTCAGACGCTGCTGCAATGGTAGTAGTTGGTTTGGGTGTAATTTTTGGTATGTTAGGTGATACAGAGGGTGTCTCTGTTTCCGTTTTTTGGATAGAGGCATCTTTATATGCTTGGCTTTGTTTATACGCTTGATAATAGCGATTGGTGATGGGTAAGTTTTGGGCCCAAGTATTTTGTGTGACCATAAGTACAACCAATGGCAAAGCAAATAGCAACTTCACAGATAGACGAAGGAATAAAAATTGAGGCATATAATTAAGTAAACGACTAAGATATCAGTAGATGAGGAATGAAGGAAAAAGGTTGCATTGAATAATGGACATGTTATTAAAAAACACACAAATTTTACGTAAGTGGATATTACAATGAAAATTATTTTAGCGCAACCCCGAGGTTTTTGTGCAGGTGTTAAGCGCGCTATTGAAATTGTTGAGCGTGCATTGGAGCTATATGGGGCCCCCATTTACGTGCGTCATGAGATTGTTCATAATAAATATGTAGTAGAGAACTTACGTAGTAAAGGGGTTGTATTTGTTGATGAGGTTGATGAAGTTCCATCTGGCGCTATCACTATTTTTAGTGCTCACGGTGTTGCTGAATCGGTCGAAGATGCTGCAAATGATCATGGTCTCAACGTGATTGACGCAACATGCCCACTGGTCACTAAAGTACATAAAGAAGCTAAGCGTAGTGAGTCCCAAGATAGGCAAATTATATTAATTGGCCATGCTGGCCACCCTGAAGTTGAGGGTACCTCAGGCCGAGTAAATAGTGAAGTTTTATTGGTAGAGTCGGTTGAAGATGCGCATAACGTTGAAGTGAATGATCCAGAAAAACTGGCATATGTAACTCAAACAACCCTTAGTGTTGATGATACGCGTGACATCATAGAAGTGTTAAAGGAACGTTTTCCAACTATTCATGGGCCAGAACTCAAAGATATTTGCTACGCTACGCAGAACCGTCAGAATGCTGTGCGTAAACTTGCAAATCATACCGATGTTATTTTGGTTATTGGAGCGCAAAATAGTTCAAATTCAAACCGGCTTAGAGATTTGGCGGCTGAAATAGGTACGCCTGCTTATCTTGTTGATTCAGCGAGTGATATTGATAATAGTTGGTTTGATGGCCATGCAGTAGTAGGTATTACAGCTGGCGCTTCTGCTCCAGAGGTTTTAGTGGAAGAAATGATTGATTATTTGCGGGATACGTTTGGTGTTGCATCGGGCGATATTATGGTGATGGACGGTATTGAAGAGAATGTTGTGTTTAAGCTTCCTAAGGAAGTGTTGAGTTCAGACATTGCTGCTTAGTTAGTGATGGTATTATTTCCGTGTTATAAAAAACAGCAGCAATACAATGAACATTACTAACACAAAAAAACCAACAACCATTAGAAGATAGCCAGATGCTTTTACTTGTGGGTGCTCCATAATGGAGGTATCGTCTTTAACCTCTTCTTCTTCGCTATTTCCAAGGCCAATCGTATCTAATAGGTCATCAAAGCGCTGCTCCCACTCATAGGAGTCGAATAATTCTGCATGTGCTGGTATTGGTGCTGTGTGAAACGTAAATAAAAATGAAAAAAGGCTGATCGTGAGAATATATAAGGATTTCATAGGATAAACTGCTTGCAAAAGTGAAGGTAAGCCTGTATAAGGGGCGCCCTTGCCCGTTTTTTTGCGTACTGCTATGGGCTAATGGCATGCCCACAGGGTACGGTAAGGCAAGGAAAAAAGCAATCAGTTAAATGATCTTTGTAATATCTTATATCAAGAGAGGGAAAATGCCTAAATTAAAGACTAAATCAAGCGTGAAAAAGCGCTTTAAGTTTACTGCTACCGGTAAAGTTAAACACAAACCTTCTGGTAAAAAACATGGTATGGTAAAGCGTGGGAAGCGTTTCTTGCGTAACCAGCGTCCTATGGCATTATTGTGTGATGCAGATGCTAATATCATTAAGTTATTCATGCGTAAGCGCAAAAAGAAATAACAACATATTACTTACATATTATATTTGAAGGAGTGTAAACCATGGTTAGAGCAGTTAACGGAAAGGTTTCAAAAAATCGTCATAAAAAAGTCCTTAAGATGGCCAAAGGCTATCGCGGTCGTTCAAAAAGTTGTTTTCGCGTTGCTATTGAGCGTGTTGAAAAAGGTTTGCAGTATGCTTACCGTGACCGTCGTAATAAAAAGCGTGATTTTCGTGGGCTTTGGATTCAACGTATTAATGCTGCAGCGCGCCAGCACGACTTAACGTACTCAAAGTTTATTAACGGTATTAAACTTGCAGGTATAGAGCTAGATCGTAAAGTGTTAGCTGATATTGCAATTACTGACCCTCAAGGGTTTGCATCGCTTGCCAAACAAGCCACTGATGCATTGGCAAAAGCAAAAAAAGCTGCATAATTTCGTTTATGACACTTTAGAATTATTGTAAAAGGCAATGCGGCGATATGATAATGCTGTGTTGCCTTTTCCTTTTGATACAGGGGTATAGTGAATGAATGACCTTGAATCCATTAAAAATGAAGCATTGTCTGCTATTGAGCAGGCAGATGACTTAAAGATTTTTGATGATCTTAAAGTAAAATATTTGGGTAAAAAAGGCTTAATCAGCGGCCAAATGCAACAAATTGGTAAACTTCCTGCTGAGCAAAGAAAGGAATTTGGCGCTCTTGTTAATCGTGTTAAAAATGAGGTAGAGTCTGCTTTGGTATCCAAAAAAGAGCAGCTTGAAGATCGGGCCTTAGATGCACGTTTGGCTCAAGAAACCATAGATGTGTCATTGCCAGTTCGTGAGTCTGCGGTGCCGCAAGGGTCGGTTCATCCGGTTACTCAAGTTATTGATGAATGCATAGCAATTTTAGGTTCTATGGGCTTTGAGGTAAAGCGTGGGCCTGAAATTGAAGATGATTTTCATAATTTTACGGCGCTTAATATTCCTCCAAACCACCCTGCGCGTCAGATGCAAGATACGTTTTATTTGCAAGGGGCCGAGATGTTGTTACGTACTCATACTTCTTCAGTACAAATTAGGAGTATGGAGCATGGCCAGCCACCATTTAAAATAATTGCTCCTGGTAGGGTATATCGTAGTGATTATGATATGACTCACACTCCCATGTTCCATCAAATTGAAGGTTTGTATATTGATAAAGATATTCATATGGGTCATTTAAAGGGGTGTCTTTACGACTTTTTGCAGGCATTTTTTGGACTTGATGAGGTGCCATTGCGTTTTAGGCCATCATTTTTCCCGTTTACCGAACCATCTGCAGAAGTAGATATTGCATGTAAGCGTGATAAAGCTGGTGTGCAAGTTGGCCAGGGAGATGATTGGCTTGAGATATTAGGGTGCGGTATGGTGCATCCCAATGTACTTACTAATGTTGGTGTTGATCCAAATGAGTATCAAGGGTTTGCATTTGGTATTGGTATAGAGCGTCTGGCAATGCTTAAATATGGTGCTCCTGATTTGCGAGCATTCTTTGATAATGATATTCGTTGGCTCACCCATTATGGTTTTGGTGGACTTGATATTCCTTTAGCAAAAGGAGCATAAAAAAGATGAAGTTTACACGTTCATGGTTAGGAAAATTTTTAGATACGGATGCATCCATTGATCAGATATCGGATGCGCTTACAGCACTTGGCCTTGAGGTTGAGTCGGTAACAGACCCTGCCGGCGCACTTGAGGGGTTTAAAATTGCTCAGATTGTAGACGCTCAGCCACATCCCAACGCAGATAAGCTACGTGTTTGTAAGGTAAATACGGGCGAAAATGAGTTGCAAATTGTGTGCGGTGCTCCCAACGCTAGGGCCGGAATTAATGTGGTATTGGCACCGGTAGGTAGTGTGATTCCAACCAATGGAATGAAGATTAAGGCTTCTGCGATTCGAGGTGTAGAAAGTAACGGCATGTTATGTTCTGCCGCTGAGCTTGGACTTGGTCAGGATCATGCCGGCATTATAGAAATGCCTGCAAGTAATGATAACTTGGCGCAAGATTATGCTAAGGTTGCTGGATTAGATGATCCGGTATTTGATATTGCGATTACACCAGATAGGGGGGATTGTTTGGGTGTTTATGGTATTGCAAGAGACTTGGCCGCAGCTGGTATTGGTGAGCTGAAATCTTTGGATATTCCATCAATAGCAACCAATAGTAAGAAAACCATTGATGTTTCCATAGAAGAGCATGATGCGTGTGGTTTATTTATTGGACGTGTGTTTGAGGGTGTTAGCAATGGACCATCGCCAGATTGGTTGCAGCGAGATTTACAAGCCATTGGGTTGAACCCAATTTCGGCGCTTGTCGATATTACCAATTACATAGCCTATAGTTTTGGTAGGCCATTACATGTGTATGATGCGGATCAGTTATCCGGTGGATTAAATGTGAGATATGCCTCTCATAGTGAAGCTATAGAGGCCCTTGATCATAAGTCATATTCGCTTGATGATTCGATGTTGGTCATTGCTGATAATACTGGTCCACAAGCTATTGCAGGAATTATTGGAGGAGCACATTCTGGGTGCCAAGAAAACACCACTAATGTGGTGTTGGAGTTGGCAGTGTTTGATCCGATTATTGTTGCAGCAACTGGCCGTAAGCTGGATATTATTACCGATTCGCGATATCGATTTGAGCGCGGAGTTGATTTGGGGTTTGTGCATGATGCAATGGCCATTACAACGCATCTTATTTTAGAGTTGTGTGGCGGAGAGGCCGGAGAGGTTGTTATTGCAGGTAATGATAAGTGTGAGACTACTTCTGTATTATTCAAGGTACAAGATGTGAAAAAGCTAACCGGTTTGGAAGTGGATGAAGCTAGCTGTAATGCTGTGCTTGATGCACTTGGTTTTGTACGGGATGCAGATCAGGTTATTGTACCGTCTTGGCGTCATGACATAGATGGTACGGCAGATATAGTTGAAGAAGTGGTTCGGGTTATTGGCTATGATCATATTCCGGTGACTCCCCTTCCTGTAGTGAATCAATCAGCCTCCGAAGATTATCTGGGGTTGCAAATGAGCAAGGCGACACGTTTTTTAGCGACGGCAGGGTTAAATGAATGTGTGACATGGTCCTTTATGTCTTCTGAGCGTTCCAGTGATTTTGTGCCAAATGGTGCTGCGGTGCCGCACATTAAGAATCCCATTAGCAGTCAGTGGGATGTTATGCGTCCTTCAATGGTACCTAATTTGTTAGATGTGGTCGCGCGAAATATATCTCGCGGTTTTGCCAATTTAGGCTTATTTGAAACAGGTCTTGTTTATCATGGCCAGAAGCCCGAGGAACAAAAGTCAGTAGTGACGATTGTTCGTAGTGGTAAAGCGATTGACAGGAATTGTCATGAAGAACAACGTGATGTTGACTTCTTTGATGCTAAGGCTGATGCGTATAATATATTGCAGTTATTAGGGGTCTCGACCGATTCTTTGCGTGTTAGCAGTACTGGTGCTCCCTTATATTACCATCCTGGGAGAAAAGCTGTATTAATGCTAGGCAAAGCAGTGCTTGCGTATGTTGGTCAGGTTCACCCCAAAGTAGCGGTGGATTTTGATGTAGAAGTGCCTGTCGTTGTCGTTGAATTATTTTTAGATGCATTGCCTCCTCAGAAGAAAAAAGCTACAGCACGCAAAGCGTTGCAAGCCTCTGAATATCAATTATCAACGCGTGACTTTGCTTTTATTTTAGACGATAAAGTGCCGGTTGGCGATGTGCTCAAAGCAGTGGTTAAGTGCGATAAAGCTTTAATTGAAGATGTAACATTGTTTGATGTTTATCAGGGTGAGCATGTTCAAGATGGTAAGAAGTCAGTAGCATTTTCAGTGATTATACGAGCGATGGATCATACATTAACTGAAGATGAGTTGGATAATTTATCGAAGAAGGTAATAGAAAGTGTTACCAAGCTTGGTGGAGAATTACGGGCATGAGTACCAAAAATAATTACGATATTGCATTAATTCGCAACTTTGCGATTATAGCCCATATTGACCACGGAAAATCTACCCTTGCAGATCGTTTTATTGAAGATTGCGGTGGTTTAGAGCAGCGTGAGATGTCCAAGCAAGTGCTTGATAGTATGGAAATTGAACAAGAGCGTGGTATTACTATTAAGGCCCAGACAGTACGGCTTAGTTATAAAGCTCAAGATGGTAAAACCTATATACTTAATCTTATGGATACTCCTGGTCACGTGGATTTTGCGTATGAGGTAAGTCGATCTTTAGCAGCATGTGAAGGTTCCTTATTAGTTGTGGATGCAAGTCAAGGAGTAGAAGCACAAACGCTTGCTAACGTTTATCAAGCGATTGATAATGACCATGAGATTATTCCGGTTCTAAATAAAATTGATTTACCTGCTGCTGATCCAGAACGGGTGAAAGAACAAATTGAAGATGTGATTGGCTTGGATACTGACAATAGTATTGCAGTGTCAGCAAAAACCGGTGTGGGTATAAAAGAGGTATTAGAAGAAATTATTACTCAGTTGCCAGCACCTTCAGGGGATGTGGATGCTCCGTTAAAGGCTATGTTGGTAGATAGTTGGTATGACCCATATTTGGGTGTAGTGATTCTGATTCGGGTCATTGATGGAGTGGTTAGGAAAGGCCAAAAAATTAAAATGATTCAGGCTAATGCTACCTATCAACTTGATAATGTGGGTGTGTTTACTCCTAAAAAAGTGATGACTGGTGAGCTTAGGGCGGGTGAAATGGGGTTCTTTACTGCTTCAATTAAGCAAGTGTCGGATTGTAAGGTTGGTGATACCATTACAGAAGAGTCAAATCCGTGTGTTGAGGCCTTGCCAGGATTTAAACCTAATTTGCCGGTGGTTTTTTGTGGCTTGTTTCCGGTGGATGCATCTGATTTTGATCACTTGCGTGAATCACTTGCTAAGCTTAGGCTTAATGATGCGAGTTTTGAATTTGAAATGGAAACTTCTGGCGCATTAGGGCTTGGTTTTAGATGTGGCTTCTTGGGACTATTGCATCTAGAAATTATTCAAGAGCGTTTAGAGCGTGAATTTGACCTGGATCTTATTACTACTGCTCCTTCTGTGGTCTATCATATCTATATGAATGACGGGTCGGTTGTGCACATGCATAATCCATCCGATATGCCTGATCCAGTTAAGATTAGGCATATTGAAGAGCCATGGATTGAAGCCACCATTATGACCCCTGATGAATATTTGGGTAACATACTGAGCTTGTGTACTGAAAAGCGTGGTGTTCAAAAGGAGCTTACCTATGTGGGTACTCGTGCCATGCTTATCTATCAATTACCGCTTAACGAGGTGGTGTTTGATTTTTATGACCGACTTAAATCGTGTTCAAAAGGTTATGCTAGTTTTGATTGGCATGTTGATGAATATAAACAAGATGATATGGTCAAACTTAGTATTTTGGTTAATGCTGAGCCTGTGGATGCGTTATCGGTGATGGTTCATCGTAGTCGTGCAGAATCGCGTGGGCGTGAATTATGTAAACGCCTGAAGGATCTTATTCCAAGACAAATGTTTAAGATTGCAGTTCAGGCTGCTATTGGAGGCAAGATTGTTGCTCGTGAGACCGTTGCTGCTATGCGAAAAGATGTTACTGCTAAATGTTATGGTGGTGATATTACCCGTAAACGTAAGCTCCTTGAGAAGCAGAAAAAGGGTAAGAAAAAGATGCGTACGGTGGGTAATGTTGAGATTCCACAAAGTGCCTTTATTGCAGCACTTAAAGTTGGTGATGACTAAGGGTTTTTAAACGATTTTGTCGGCCCATAAATCTTCAAGGAAAGTCTGCCACTGCATGGACTCTATACCCTCTTTTTTTGTTGGGATAGTGTCTTGGGATACAATAAGGTAGCGTTTAAAGATACCTTCCTCTTTAAGTGATTTTAATCCCTTTGCATGTTTTTGGGTAATACGGTTTGCAGATTTAATCTCGATGGCAATATCATCACCAATGAGTAAATCGACCTCGTGGCCATGTTTGGAGCGCCAGAAGGATATAGGTTTGCGTTTGCGTCGGTAGCTTAAATATGCTCTTGTTTCAAGAATAATGAAATGTTCGAACAAATTGCCAAATAATTCTGACTTGTCAGAGATTGACTCGTCTCCTGCTAGGATGTTTCTGACTCCAATATCAAACAAAAAAAACTTACCAGTACTTGAAGGTTTGCGTTTTACCGATTTGGTCCATGCTGGAAGTGTAAAGCCAATAAGTGTATCTTCTAGTATGCGATAATATTCGCGAAGCGTACTGGCCGGTATTCCAAGATCAGAGGAGAGGTTTGTATAGTTTAAAATATGACCACTGGTGATAGCTGCAGTTTGTAAAAAGCGAGTAAATGCAGGTATGGTCCTTGTTAAAGATTCGGCTTGTATTTCTTCTTTTAAGTATGTGTCAGTATAAGCATATAACTGCTCTAGTGGGTTTATATGTGCGTATATGTCCGGTAATCCTCCAAAATGCAAGTACCTTTGTAAATTAAATTCTGGAATTTCATGACTTGTCAGTGGAAATAAACGTGCTTCCCATGCCCTGCCAGCAAGGAGATTAACATCTTGAGCTTTAAGCTTACGAGCGCTACTGCCGGTGAGTAAGAAATGGTAATTAGATGATTCAATAAGGTGGTGCACTTCATTTAGTAATTGAGGGATACGTTGGATTTCGTCAATGACAATAATGTTTTTAGTACTTGTTCTAACAAAGTCTTCAAGTGTATGTGGTTCAGTGCTGAAGCGTAAATATTGATCTGTTTTAAGTAAGTTGATGATAGTTGCTTGATTACTTAATTGTTGATTTATTAAAAATGTTTTACCAGTTGCACGCGGTCCAAGCAAAAAGAATGATTTTTGCTCTAATAACTTAGGTAAATCTAGTATTCGTTTATACTTATTCATAGGTGTAATTCTATCATGTTTCCGGAAAATCCACAACAGATATATGAATTTTCCGGAAAATCCACGTATCTGTTGTGGATTTTCCGGATTTTCTCATGAAGTCTTAAACATTATTGGGGTTATCCTGATCTTGAATAAAGAAGCATAAGATGTCACGTGACAAGGATTGTTACAGAACGTATGATTGTTTTGTGCTGCGCTAGCAAGCGTTGAAATTTTAAAATACTACACGTTCTAATAAATTTACCTTAAAGGAACAAGATTATGGTACTTTTTGCCCGTAAAAAAGATGATAGTCCTAATGCTCCTAATTATGCAGATTTCTTTCCCAGGATGATTGCTGCAGTTATAGATGTGACATTGGCTACTATTATTATTGTTCCAGTGATAAGTGTCATTGAAATGACATTTGGAGTTGGTTTGCATGTTGATCCAACGCAAGGAAGCGCTTCGATAGATAATGAAATTAGTCTATATGAGGGGTTAATGATGGTGGTTGCCAATGGTGGTATGATTGCCTTACAGATGGTTATTATTACTTGTCTTGTTTTGCCTTTCTGGTTTTATAAATATTCCACGCCAGGAAAAATGCTACTTGGTCTTAGAATATGTGATGCTCAGACTTTAGGTCCCCCGAGTGCTAAGCAGCTTATTATACGGTATTTGGGGTATATACCTGCTATTGCAATAGCGGGTATAGGGCTGATTATGATTCGCTTTAATAAGCGTTGTCGTGGACTGCACGACATAATGGCAGGTACAGTGGTAGTTGGTAGAAAGAAAGATGAAGAGTAATTTGTTTAGACGCCGCGTCCGCCTTCTTTTTCATTATCTCGTAATGGGTCTTGCCCTGCTTTTGGTGCACCGCCGCCTTTCTGCGCGTCGTTGATGACAGCACCTACGTCAGCGCCTGCGTTCTTGCGTGCTTCATTGCTGGCTGGCTGGTGTGCCGCAGGAGGATCTTGTAGCGGCTTGGGAGGATGGTCGTTTTCTGTGCCATTCTTTCCTTCGTGCTCCTTTGGATCATGAGACTGCTCTAGTGTGCTGTTAAGTTCAGCGAGTTCTTGTTCTATTTTTTGTGCTTCTTTGGCTGCTTGCGCATCAGCTTCTCGCATGCTTTTTTGGTATTCTTGTTCGTAATATTGATCTTCTACTTTCTCAATTTGAGTGTTACGTTCTTTTTCTAACTTATAAAGACCATAGAACCCTTGAAGTAGCTTGAATGCGGACATCATAACACTTTTAGCTGCCTGACCAGTAGCAATTAATATGTCAGTGCGAACAGTGTCGGCCTTTACTTGTGAGAATCCTTGAAATACTCCTGTGGTTGCTAAATCAAGTGATGATTTTATGGAAGCAAATGGTCCAGAAGAGCCGAAATATTTTTTTCTATCGCGAGTTAATAGCCCTTTTTCTTTAAGCATTTGCTCAAGTTCTGTAGCCCTGTCGCCTACGAGCGTTGATGCGCGCTGATAGGATTCTGGAGAGCTATTGCTATCAAGAGATTCGGTTAGTTCTTCAAGTTCTTTCAAGAAACCATCATAACGATCTGATTGGTCTGGATCAGCTTTTGGCTCAACCTTTCCTTCAAGGTCCTTGTCCTCAGCAAGCTCATGATTTTCCTGCTGATGGGCAATGGGAGGTTTTGGTCCTGCTACTGGTTCTCTTGGTTCCATAATCGTTCTATCATATAGTAGTTTCTGTGTTCAATGCTCAGTTATTGCATTTGCAAAATATAGCATCCATACTTTTCTGGCGATTGCTTCAGAAGTGAATAATACTATACTGCAAACTATAACACTAACAGCATAGCATACAATTATTAAGGAATTGTAACAAAACCATCTTTTTTTATTGCGGATTCATTTCAAGAAATGGCATTGCTATGGTTGGTAACAAAGGTAAGTAAGTATAGAAAAAGCTTAGCAACCTAGCCTTTGTAGGGCTTTCTTGATTTATCGTTTGAGCAATCGTTCTTTTTCGCGTTGCCAGTCCCGTTTTTTCTCGGTTTCACGTTTATCGTAATTTTTCTTACCTTTGCCGAGTGCAATTTCAACTTTCACATAATTACGGGCATTAAAATATAAGCTCAGAGGAATAATGGTATAGCCTTTTGCTTTCACTTTTCCAATTAAGCGATCAATTTCGCGTCTATGAAGTAGTAGTTTGCGAGGGCGTCTTTCTTCGTGGTTCCATCGATTTGCATTGCCATATGGAGCAATGTACATTTGATGAAGCCATAAAGCCTCATCTTTGACTTCGGCAAACCCATCATTAAGGTTGGCATTTGAATTGCGGAGTGATTTGACTTCACTTCCGGTGAGCATGATGCCAGCTTCAAAGGTTTCCTCAATTGCGTAATCATACCTAGCCTTACGGTTAGTGGCTATGATCTTTTTGTAGGGGGCCTCGTCTTTGGTAGGTTTCTTACTCATTAGATTAGTCCAAGCTTGATCAGAGCTTGTTCAACTTGTTTTTGAGCATCACTATTTATTCGCACCAATGGTAAACGAACTTGGTCATTACATTTGTTCATTAGCTTAAGTGCGAATTTTGCAGGAGTGGGGTTGGGAGCGCAAAACATAGCTTGGTGAAGAGGAGTGAGCTTATCATGCAATGCTAAGGCGGATTTATAATCACCATTGAGTGAAAATTCTTGTGCCTGTGCGACTAGTTTTGGTGCAACATTGGCAGTAACTGTAATAACGCCGTTACCACCTTGAGCATTAAATCCAATAGCAGTCCCATCTTCGCCTGAGATCTGGTTAAAACTATCGTCCACGTACTGTCTGAGGCTTGAACAACGCGCTAGGTCTCCGGTGGAGTCTTTAATACCTACCACATTTTCAAGTGTTGCAATGCGAGCAATTGTTTTATCGGCAATATCAACAACTGAACGTCCAGGAATGTTGTAGATATAAATTGGAACATCAACGGCATTGTTAATGGCCTTAAAATGTTGGTAAATGCCTTCTTGGCATGGTTTATTATAGTAAGGTGTAGCAATTAAGATAGCATCAGCACCAGCTTTTTGAGCGTGTTTAGCCAGTGCGATCGATTCATCAGTGCAGTTGGAGCCCGCACCTGCCATAACCGGAACTTTTCCACCTGCTGCTTCAACACCAAGCTCGACAACGCGGTTATGGTTTTTGTGGTCTAGCGTTGGAGATTCGCCCGTGGTGCCACACGTAACAAGGCCGTGTACGCCTTCGTTAATTTGCCACGTGATAAAATCTTGATATGCTTGTTCATCAATACTTCCATCTTCATGGAACGGAGTAATTAAAGCGGTGATGGCACCACGAAAAATATCTTTAGCGGTCATGATGCTTTCCTTGTAATAAAACCAAATGCTTCAGAGAGTTGAGTAATGCGCGCAAGTTGATCTTCTGAGGCAAGGGATGCAGTTGGATATTGCCATATAGGATTTGGCCAGGCGGCATCGTTTTTGTGTCGGGCAATAACATGTATATGTAGTTGTGATACCTGGTTTCCTAGTGTGGCTATGTTAAGTTTGTCAGCATTGAACACAGATTTGACAATACGGCTTGCATGGTCAATTTCATCTATTAGCAGATGTTGATCGTCAATAGAAAGGTCAATGAGCTCAATAAGATTTGGTTTGTCTGGCACAAGCATTAGCCAAGGAAAATTAGCATGGTTAACTAATAGTACGTGGCATAGCTCAAGTCTTCCAAGTATATTAGCATTGCTCAGTAATTGTGAATTAATCTGGGTCATGACTTTCCGTTCACTAGATCGACATACGCTGTACGAAGTTTGTGGGTGACTTGGGCGGGTGTGAAACGATATTCACCTATGGAGCCCACAGGAGTTATTTCTGCAGCAGTGCCAGTGATAAATACTTCGTCGGCATTGGCAAGCTCTTCAGGCATGATATGGCGTTCGTGAACTTCTAGCCCTAAGTCTCTGGCTATGCGTATAACCGTTTGCCTTGTAATCCCGTTTAAGAAGCAATCGGGTATGGGGGTGTGAAGTTCGCCGTCAATTACCAAGAAAACATTTGCGCCGGTAGCTTCTGCCAAGTAGCCGCGATAATCCTTCATCATGGCGTCGTGGTAACCGTCGGCCTCGGCTTGTTGTTTGCTGGAGGTGCAAATCATATATAATCCTGCTGCTTTACTAGCAGTTGGAGCAGTATCGGGTGCGGGGCGTTTCCACTTTGCCCAACACATATTGATTCCGGTTTTATAGAGATCTTCACTGAAATAAGCAGGCCATTCCCACGCAGCAATGGCGGTGTGAACTGTAATACCTGGGGCATAAATTTTCATTCTTTCCGAGCCTCTCCAGGCAACAGGTCGAATATAACCATCCGTAATGCCAAGGCGTTCAATCATAGCATTAGATGCGTCGTCAAGCTCTTGGACAGAGTAAGGAATTTCAAAGCCAAGTATTTCAGCAGAGCGCTTAAAACGTTCATTATGTTCGGTTAATTTGAAGATTTTGCCATTATAGGCGCGCATGCCTTCAAATACACTGCTGGCATAATGCAGGCCGTGATTAAGTATGTGGACTTTGGCATCTGGCCAGTTAATCCACTGATTATTATACCAAATTTCACCTTCGCGTTGATCAAATGGGGCAGAAGAGGACATAGCGTTATTTCAACCTTGTTACTTACTTTTGACTAATAATGGTAGGTATATATAGTGCATCTGGGCTTAATTATCAATAACTCACGCGTAATAACATGACTTTACATCAATCTGTTACTCATTTATTGGTTGTAGATGACGATACCCGTATACGGGATTTGCTGCAGCAATATTTGACTGACAATGGCTATTTTGTGTCTACTGCACGAGATGCGAAGGAAGCTCATAAGCGTTTAGAGCAGTTTGTTTTTGATTTATTGATTGTGGATGTCATGATGCCGGGGCAAACAGGCGTTGAATTGACTGCCCAAATTCGTCAATCAATGGATGTACCAATATTGATGTTGACCGCAATGGGTGATGTAGAACATCGTATTGATGGTTTATCTGCTGGTGCGGATGATTATTTGCCAAAGCCATTTGAACCCAAGGAATTGCTCTTGCGTATTCAAAGCATACTCAAAAGAACGCAGGTAAAAGACGCTTCAACTATTGTATCAATTGGTGATGTGATCACGTTTGATATGAATAGCGATACGTTAGTTGGTGCTGAAGGAGTGATTGACTTGACCTCTACCCAAAGTAGCTTATTGCACCATCTATGTGCGAACCTTAATCAGACAGTTGACCGTGAACAATTAAGTCAACAATTAGGAGGAATTAATACAAGGTCGATAGATGTACAGATTACTCGCTTGCGCAACAAAATAGAGACAAATCCAAAAAAACCGCTATATTTAAAAACAATTAGAAATAAGGGGTACATTCTTTACGGAAAATTGTAGTGAAGTATTGGATAAAAAAACACTTGCCTCGTTCGCTCTTTGGACGCTTCTTGTTAATTATTATTGTTCCAACTGTGCTTGCTCAGGCTATTGCTGTCTATATGTTTTATGAACGGCATTGGCGTTCAGTGAAATGGCATTTGCAGACATCGGTTGCCAGTGAAATTGTGCTTGTGGTTAATAGTAGTTTAAGTAGTCCTCCAGAAGATGTGCTGGCCCCAATCGAACTTGCCCAACAGTTTTTATATTTGGGAATTGATTTTATCGATCAAGGTCGAATGCAACAGCAAGTTTCTAAAACGCTCGATGGCTATGAAACATTCCAATCGCATCTGGATAAACATATTTCTCTTCCCTATTATGTATATCAAGATCGTGACGGTAGAGATATTTTTGTGGAAGTTGAGTTTCCTAATGGTTTGATGAATATCACCGTTGCCAGAAAGCGATTGAGTAATCCTACTTCCTATATTTTTATTTTATGGATGACAGGAACAGCACTGATGCTCCTTATTATTTCAGTGATATTTATGAGAAATCAGTTGCGTCCTATTGTCAGGTTAGCTAAAGCGGCGCAGCAATTTGGACGTGGTCAAGATATTGATAATTTCAAGCCCGAAGGTGCATCCGAAGTTAGGAAAGCTGCAGAAGCGTTTTTAGATATGAAAGAGCGTATTGATCGACAAGTGTCACAACGTACAGAAATGCTTGCAGGAGTTTCGCATGACCTTAAAACTCCTATTACGCGTATGAAGTTACAATTGGCCATGATGCGTCCATCCAAATCGATTGACGAACTGAAATACGATGTTGGTGAGATGGAGGACATGATTCAGGCATATCTTGATTTTGCTAAAGGTCATGAAGGTGCCGTGAATGAGCCTATTAATGTTTCTGATCAACTTAGAAGTATTATTGCTGGTTATCGTGATGAACATAACCGCATAGAATTAGAGATGAAAGCGGGTGTGGTGGTAATTATGAATCCCAATTGTTTTCGTCGCGTGATTGGTAATATCATCGATAATGGTTTGCGTTACGCCAAAAAGATTGTGATTAATGTCTCCCAGACAGAAAAATATGCCATTATTATGATTGATGATGATGGCCCTGGTATTCCAGAAAAGAAACGTGAGCAGGCATTTAAGCCATTTCAGCGCCTTGACGATGCACGAAATCAAGATAAAGGAGGGGTAGGATTAGGGCTATCAGTGGCAAGAGATCTGGTTACGCGTTATGGTGGAGAGATTTATCTGGATCAAAGTCCACGTGGAGGGCTGAGGGTTATTATAAAGTTGCCAATCTAGTTAGTATTTTGTACCTTTGGGTGAATAAAGCACATACTTATGTTATTTCATGGTCAGTATAAGCGAGTTATTCTCACTTACATTCTGTTTTTCTTGAATAAAAACTGTTTGAAAGGGTAAAATTCTGTGGATAAGTTTTTTATGGGTTGAGAGCATATGTCGTTTGCGCTATCAATTGCT
>CALCTU010000020.1 GCA_937907045.1 uncultured Alphaproteobacteria bacterium | reverse complement strand
CGTACAACCCGGAAAAATTGGTTATCTCATGGCATCTGATTATGTCACCAGACTAGAAGTACCCGAACAACTCGATCGTGCTCATGGCGACATTCATCCTGGTGGCAACCCGCATGTTCATCTTAATCCCCACCATATGCTTGTAATTACCCCCCAACTCACAAAACGTCTCAAACAGATTGATAGCAACAATGCATCATTTTACCAGCAGCACAGCGATGCATTTATGGTTGCATGGCAAGCAGCAATTAAGCAATGGGAATTAAAAGCACGCCCCTTAAACAATATGCCAATTGTTGTGCACCACAAAAATTGGGTCTATTTATCGGACTGGCTTAACTTACGCCCTATTGCCACTTTGGAGCCCAAACCTGGCATCCCTCCTTCTGCAGCACATCTAGAAAACTTATTATCTGTATTAGCTACTGACAGGGCAAAAGCCATTATTCGTGCACCCTATGAAGATCCAGACCCCTCATTATGGCTGGCAAACAAAACCCAAATACCTGCCATAGAACTCCCCTTTACCGTGGATGGAAACCATCAAGCAACTGACCTATTCAGCTTATTTGACAATACCATAAACACTTTATTAAAGGTAAATCAGGCCAATGACCATTGATAGCTTCATGATTATGTTGCCAGCTTTTATCGCAGGCTTATTAATTATCACCACACATGTACCCCTTGGAACAGAAGTATTAAAACGTGGTATTATTTTTATTGATCTAGCAATAGCCCAAATTGCAGGCTTAGGGGTTATTACTGCCACCTTATATTTTCATACGCAGCACCTCCCGTTTATTACCCAGCTTGTAGCATTTGGGTTTGCCTGCTGCGCAGCATTTGGATTTAAATTATGTGAAACATATTTTCCTAAACTACAAGAAGCCATTATTGGCTCTACTTATGTTTTTGCCTCTTCTATGGCATTGCTCATACTTGCCAATCACTCACATGGCCTAGAGGAAGTAGAAACCCTTCTGGCAGGACAATTATTATGGGTTAGTTGGCAAAATATTATTGCCACCACTATTATCTACTTAGGACTATTGATTGTCATTGCAAACAAGACATTACTCACGCGCCATTTTCATCTTGTCTTCGCACTTACAATCACTATATCCGTACAATTAGCAGGAGTATTTTTTGTATTTGCCAGCCTCATTTTACCTGCTCTTGCAGCAGCATTATGCCATAAAAACTCCACTCCCATTTTTGCCTATTGCCTGGCATTTATGTCATTATTGCTGGGACTCATCATATCACTGATCACAGACCTTCCTACCGGACCAACACTGGTGTGCACTTTATGTTTTATGGTAGTAGGCGTGTGTATTGTAAAGAAACGGCTTTCTCGTTCATCAGCAACATAAATTCTTTATTCGACTTTACAAATACTTTGTCATAGGTACAAATGTTAGCACAACCTCATCAGGCATGGAGTGGTGCTGCGCCTCTCCCTTTTGGTAACCAAAAGCTTCATAAAAAGGAAGACCTGGTAGTGTTGACATTAATTCTACCTTCTTGAAACCATGCTGCATAATTTCTTTCTCGCAATGGCACAACAGAGCACTGGCCACCCCTTTTCTTGCCCAATCAGGATGCACAAAAAAAGTTCTAATTTTTGCAGCATCTACATCTGGATCAAGAAAGCCGGCCTCACGTGCCTGATAATTATCCCCACCAAATAATGTTTTCCTCCTACTCCATCCACCGCATCCTATGGATGCATCGCCATCTTGTACTACAAAATAGGTTCCATCGGATACCAACTCAGAATCAACGCCATACACATGTGTGATTGCCGATTCAATTTCTTCACTTGTATATTGATTAATATTAAGTTTACGTGCCGAGTCAGCAATGAGTGCCTCTAAGATTGGTTTATCATGATCTTGAGCTGCGCGAATTGTATAATGAGGGTCGTTTTTCATAACGCAATATTCTCTTAAAACCGTATTTAATGACTCTATTTTTATGCTCTTTTTATATAATAAAACATCAATATGACGGTTTATTAATACCAACAACGATACCATAAATAATATATTTTTATCTTAAAAGAAAAGAAGTCTTAATCATGCAACACATTGTTCAGCACCTTTATAAAAAGACTATCCTGGCAAAACCCAAAACCACCTTATTGCTTTTAACGCTCATCACTTTAGGTCTGAGTGCATTTATTCCCCAATTTCGCCTTGATGCTTCGTCTGACTCATTATTACTAGAAAATGATGATTCACTAAAATACTATCGCGAAATTAAAGAGCGTTATGGCTCTGATGACTTTTTAGTTCTCACCTACACACCCAAAGAAGATCTTTTTTCTGACGCTGTTCTTTCGGATATTGCCACATTAAAAGAATCATTATCTGATGTTGATATTGTTAGCTCTGTCACCAGCATTTTGGATGTACCATTAGTTGACAGCCCTCCCATTACATTGGATGAATTTCAAAAATCCGCACCCACATTAACCGACCCACGAACCAACAAACTAATGGCTCGCAAAGAGTTGCTCAACAGCCCCTTATATAGCAATTTAATTATCAGCGAGGACGGAAAAACCACAGCTATCTTATTGAATCTTAAGCCCTACCCACAATGGCAACAACTTTCCAAAGAACGTGCCACACTCAAAGAAAAAAGACGATCTAGCGGCCTAAATGAATCCGAAGAACAACAGCTTGAAATGGTTGAAAACCAATACGTAAAGCTCAATGCACGTATACAAAATGAACAAGCAAACGGTATTGAACATATTCGTGATAAAATCAAACCCCATCAATCCACTGCCCAAATATATTTGGGCGGCGTTCCGATGATTGCAGCCGACTCTATTGCATTTGTTCGCAATGACCTGCAAACATTTGGAATCGCAGTACTCATTTTTATTGTAATATTGTTAACATTGTTCTTTAGACGTATCCGCTGGGTAGTGCTTCCCATTATTAATTGCGTGACTGTTGGCATTATGATGTTTGGATTTCTTGGCCTAGTAGGCTGGCCCGTGACGGTGGTATCATCCAACTTTATCTCACTATTACTGATTTTCACCTTATCTTTTAGTGTCCACCAAACCGTTAAATACCTTGAATACCAAACCAAACACCACCATGCATCACAACAAGAAATTGTCACCAAAAGCTCTACTGCCATCATTATTCCGTGCTTATTTATGGTAATTACCACCATTACCGCCTTTGGTTCACTGGTGGTTAGTGGAATCCGGCCTGTCATTGATTTTGGATGGATGATGACAGTTGGCCTTACCATATCATTTATGGTGTCTTTTACTTTGTTCCCTTCTGTCCTTATGTTACTAAAGCCAGTTGAGCAAATAAAGCATTATGACCTAACTGG
>CALCTU010000019.1 GCA_937907045.1 uncultured Alphaproteobacteria bacterium | reverse complement strand
GAGGTGATTTTTGATCATCAACCGCCACCGGTTTGGTCGGTAATTTCTTCTGGTTTATTACCGCCACCCTCATTTGCCTCGCGTTCTGCTTTCGCTTTTGCTGTTTTTTCGATTTCTTCCGTGGCTTTACGTGGGTCGTATGGTTCTTGCGTTGGTACTTCTGTTGGAGGAAGTAAACGCTTTGTAAACATTTTATCTTGATAGTATTTGATTTTCCTTGATTTGATTGGTGGACTTGATTCAATCAATAGAATTTGCATATCACGATCGAGGTTAATAACTTCCTGTGGAAGTAGCAATGCACGTTGGGTTACAGAAACATGCAAGCTACGTGAAGCAGGGTTTAGGTCAAAGAATTTAGGTTTGTTGGCCGATACTTGGTCTACGGTTTTATTACCAACAAGTTTAGAAATTAGTTCGGCGGTATCGTAGTTGTTCGCTGCAAAGGTGATACGGTAGGTGGAGTTGGATAAGAAAGAATTCATACCATGGTCTTCATAAATACCCTTTAGCTGCTCAGTATCTTGAATAATCAAGAATAGCCGCACATGATATCCACGAAAATAAGCAATACCAGTCATGAACTGTTCCATCTTACCAAGTGTTGGGAACTCATCCATCATAAATAATACGCCGTAATTATCGCTTTCTCCAGGGAGCTTACGACTCAAGAATTCAGTGGCTTGTTGGTAAAATACTTGAAGAAGCGGTTGCAGACGTTTCAAGTTATCGGGAGTTACACCAACAAAGACAGTGGTTGCTATCTCTTTGAAGGTCATAATATTAAAGTCACTGGTGGCTGTGGCGGTGTCAATCAGTGGGTTTGCCCAAAGCTCTAGTTTCGAGTTTAGTGTGGATGTTACACCAGAGCGTTCTTTATCGGCTTTTTGTAAGAATGCGGCAATATTCATGTACGATACAGGATGAATAATTTGACCAATTGTATCAAGAACTACTGCCAAATTATATACCACGTCATCACTACGCATGGTGCGAACTACTTCACCAAATGATTTGATTTTGTCCTCAGCAGCAAGAAGGTATAACACAACACCTACAAATAAACTCCGGGCTTCATTTTCCCAGAATTCTTGTTCAGGAAGAATAAGGTTAGCAATTTTTTGTACATCATCCACCATTTGTCCTGGTTTTTTACTAACCCAATCAATTGGATTGTAGCAATGACTAATACCGTCAGGGTCTGCAGGATTCCAGACATAGGTTTTTTGGTTTAGTTTATTAAAACGATAGCCACTAGTTAGTTCATAGTTTTCCAGTTTGATGTCATGTACCACAACCGAATCAGGCCAAAATAAGAGGTTGGGAATAACAAATCCCACACCTTTACCCGAACCGGTTGGTGCAAATAAAAGCGAATGCTGAAAACCATCAGCGATGAGAAGCTTTCCCTTGGTGTCGCGCCCCAAAAGCATGCCACGCTTTGCGCGTAAACCTGCTTTCTCGATGTCTTTTTCGTTAGCCCAGGCAGCGTCACCGTGAATAGACTCTTCTTTGGTGAACGGACGCCAGTCCATGATTGGCGCACGAAATATGAAGAACAATATGGTTAATACTATTGGAGGTATAAACGTTGAGCCAAATAATTTAAGTACAAAAAAGCGATTTGACGTTAAGGTGAATTCGTGTTTCCACCATACTTCCCAGTAATAGAAAAAATTTCGCCAAAAATAGGCGATATCGTCTACCAGTTCACCGGTTAGGGTTATTTTGGATGATTCAGGGATAATCATTGTGACCAAGACAGCCGATATTTGAGCACAGGTAGCAAGAACAGCAATGACGATAAGCGAAATAACAACAAAATTCCGACAAAACCGTACGAGATCTTCCATGATAGGGGCCCTTGATCGAGTATTTTAGCGTCTGTTAAAATATATCTCGGAGATATACCGTTTACCTTTGGCTGCACGCTTTAGCTGAACAACTACATCAACTACTTCTTTAATATAGTCTTTAATTTCAGCCGGTGGCATACCTAAGCCAGCCTGCATTACCATTAGTTTTAATTGCTCCAGTGCCATGGCAGGTGTGTCTGCGTGCAATGTAGAAATAGATCCGGGGTGACCGGTATTAATTGCGCGCAAGAAACTAAATGCCTCAGCTCCACGAAGCTCTCCTACGATAATACGATCTGGACGTAAACGCAAGCATGCTTCAATAAGATCTTGGGTTGATACATTGGCTCGACCCTGACCACCCTTGGATGCAAGCAGATGTAAATGATTTGGATGGTCATTTAGAATGATCTCACGTGCGTCTTCTGCAGTAATTAGTCTTTCTTCATGAGGAATTGCTCTAAGAGCAGCATTTGTAAAGGTTGTTTTACCAGTTGATGTACCACCACTAATAATAATATTTTTCTTATAAAGAATGGCTTTGTAGAGAAATGCTTTAATTTCTTTTTTATCGAGAAGTTCAGCTAATTCAGCATCATGAGGATTTTCAACTTCATCCACAGCCGTACTGTCAAAGGCTCCCATTTTGTCATAATCTTCTAAATCCCAACTGATTGTGGCTCCTTTACGAATGGACATTGCAACACTGCGAGGTTCACAAACAGGAGGGAACACTATTTGAATACGGTAGCCATTTGGTAATGTTGCCGATAATAGAGGGTGTTCTTCACTAATAAACTGTTCTGTAGACTGAGCAACCAATCGTGCAAGGCCTTTTAAGTGATCAAAATTAAGTTCAGGCAATTCTTCGTGAAACATGTCTCCAAATTTTTCTACCCATGCTTCACCGGGTTTATTTATGGATATCTCACTGACGCCTTCTTCTTCAAAAATGCGTTTAAGTGGCTCTAAATAGGTTTCTAATGCGGTATGTTCCATTTACTCATGTCTCTTTTTTATGATACGATAACAGGTCAGCTTTGGTATACTAACCAGCATCTAATGTGCTTAATAAACACACATTAATGCAAGGTTTAAGTATAGGTGCCAATGCGTTAATGAATAGTTAATTGATCACTAAAAGGTCACCTTTGACTCCATTTTGAGGGAAAATAAGATCACGCATTACAAATATATTGATCACAGTTCCTTGGTCAACGGTAATGGTGGGGTCTGCATCCAGTAATTGTTCAGCAATTTGGTCAGCAACTTCGTTCAGGTCGCGCACTGCATCAAGTACGGCAAAGTCGGTTGGTGTTCCGGTTTGGCTTGTGGAGGAGTCGCCTGAAGAATTAGTTGATGAGGTAGTGTTAAGGCCTTGGGATGTTTCAACTTTGTCAATTGCTATGGCTCCTCCAATGGTTAAGGCGCTTAGCAAGAATGAATTTTTGAATATCTCAAAGAATTTGTTATCAACAATACCTCGAACTCCTGCGCGGCCTAGCTGGTCTGTACCTGGAGATTCAAGTTCAATATCAATGCCGTTGGGTAATAATACTCTTTTCCATGTTATTAGCACACGTTTTTGCCCGCGTGCGACACCAGACTGATATTCACCTAGTAAACGTGAGCCTTTTGGAATAAGAATATTTCTACCGGATTCGGCGTAGATGTCACGACTTACAAGTGCACGCAACGGACCTTCAAGGTCAGTATTAATGGCAGTTTCAAGCACGGCATGAATCATTTTTCCTGCCGCAATAAGATAATCCGTGTTTGGTACCTTCATGGCAACCGAACTTTCGAAATTGGAATTTTCAAGTTCTTCGTATGTTAGTGTTCCATCAGCTCCACCAACTTGTTTGGAGTTACCCGATGGCGTTCCTCCACCATTCATGACGAGCATTTGGGCGCGTCTGCGTGATCGTTTAGCTGCTAAAAGCTCCGCAGCAGATGGACCTGTTTCAATAATAACTTGGGGTTTAGGTTCGCTTTGTGTTGGTGTTTGCGGAACAATTGCTGATGGAGGCACAACCGCTCTATTTTCTGGTCTTGTAATATCGTCAGTGATAGTAGGGGGAGCAACCACTGCTACTCTTTCTTCTTCTTCCTCCAGCTGTGGTGGAGTGATGGATGGCTCAGGAAGTAAAGGGGGTAAGACAACATCAATTTCTGGTGTTGGAAGACTGCCTGGATCAAGCAGTTCAGGATCCTCTGTGGCGTCTACAAATTCAGGTGTTTGATTGGAAATAATATTGGGCGTTTGTTTTTCTGCTGTGTCTAAAGACTGGCTTTTAGCGATATCTGCTAACTCGCTTTTTCGGGATTCCTCATCCGATTCACTAAAAAGCATAGTGTACAGGAAATATGCCGAAAAAAGGACGCCAATAACCAATATAAGCAAACTTTTAGTGGGAGTTGTTGCAATAGTAGTGCCATTACCATCAATTTCAGGACTACCTTCTTGTTCGTCAAGTGGCTCTGTTTCGATTTCTTCATCTTCTTCAATGATTAAATCATGATCAGAAGATTCCTCGTAATTTACGTCAGGGGCTTGTGGAGTTGGGCTATCTTCAAAATGATCTTCGTGATCAAGAAAATCATCATCAATTGGCCCTTGACTGGCAAGGTCGTCGATTGATCCTGCGGCTTCACCATCATCTGTGGGAAGAGAAAAGTCATTGTCGTCGATATCAAAGTCATCTTCTGGAATCGATAGATCCTCTTTATCATCATCCGTCATGAGATGTACCCTTTCGTAGGAAGTTATTGAAGTTTCTCGTTATAGACATCGACCTGGTCGTTGCCTAGCCTCAAGATAAGTTTTGGTGCTATAGCGCTGATTACAATAAACTCACCTTCACGTAAGTAACTGGCGCGTTTTTCTTTTTGGTCGGCCGTTATAGTAAAAAAGTGAGGAATTATTTCGTTGTTGTTAGCAAATTGCATGAATGTAGCATTGCCATCATCAAAGACTTTAATTGGAGCAATGCTATCGGGTCCAGATAATGTGTAATCAAAATTAAAATTATTGCGCGGTGCAGATATTACCGGAGCTTTTACAAACTGTTTTGTGTTAATACGCGGACGTGGCCTATCTAAGAAAGTATCGGGGTAAAAGAAGCGTACAACATAGACTAGTTGTTCATCTAAATGTCCGTCAGGGTCTTTAGATTCAATTTCAAAGTGGTAAGTGCGTTTGGTTGTAATGATTGTGACATTAGTATGTGCAGCTCCCTCAAGAGACTTAATAAATAAGCGTCTGCCTTCTTTAATAAACTTCCATGAGTGGCTATTACCGGGCGCAATCGTTGTAATTTCTTCATCTTTAGAAAATTCAATACTGGTCATATAGCCATAGTGGACTGTAAGACGAAAAATATCATTTTCGTTAAACACAAAGGTTTTGATTCTGCTATCACTGGTAACAGGAATATTGGCCTGAGCCGTGATTGAACCAAGCAAAAATAGCAACCAAACAAAAATGGCTATGATGCTACTAAAACTTTTCATCTTCTACCTCATAACTGATAACTCTGAAACCACGAGGATTAATATAACGATCCTCGCCAGTATATTGCATGTCCCTATATTCGTAATTAACATAGGCTACTTTTGATTCTGCTTCACGCTTTGTTTTTGATATCGTCCGACTATTATCAAATTTTGATACGTGAAGTTTTGTGTCGTAAATAGTGCGCTTAAATCTTACCTGAGCAAGGTAACTTCCAGGCCGTTCTTTGGGAGGCTCAAGATTGCTAATAGAGATAATTTTAATGGTTATTTCGCCATCTTTATTCACTAGTTTTGTAGGGCTCTCAGAACTTCTTGCTAAAAAAGAACGGTATTGCTGGTAGACGGTGTTGTCGGAGAATAAATGCACCAGCTTGTTGGAGTTATATTTAAAGGTATTTTTATGATATTCTTCGCGTGCTCGGACATATTTGACTAAGAAGTAGTGATTAATAGCATCATCTGGGGTGATTTGATATTTAAGAAAAGGTCTGACGACATTTGAAATTCCAGAGCGTTCTTCAATTTCAATCACAAATGGTTCAACCGACTTGCTGGTAGACATTTTATGAACAATGGTCACGCTAAGAAGAATGCAACCAAGAGAAATAAGTGTAATAAGGACGGCAATGTCGCGCTGAACAACAACCGTCTGATACCGATCAAAATACCAATTGGTTTTTGATTTTGGCGTAGATGATCTTAAGTTTTTTAATAAATTTCCCATAACGACATACCTTACGCTAAGACGGGCTCAAGTAATAGATAGCACTAAATGTTTTCAAGCACAATGCCATAACTTAAGACGCGAAATCCTAGTGGATTTAAAATACGATCCTGATCTGTTAGTTTATCATTTAAAAAATCAAATTCAATTGTTGCGATTTTATAATATTTGGCTTTAGCAACGCCCAATTTGCTGTAGGGTGATTGAACAAAGCGCACTTGGGCCTTAAATTTTTTTGTTTGTTCATCGTAATTCATAATGTTGATGGATTCAATATTTGATCGTACCGGAAACATACCATCCATGTGGATGATATTTCCCTTTTCATAAGATCTGTTTTTAGGATTAGGATCCCGGTGATAATTTAAGTAGCTAAAAAAGTAATTAAATACCCATGGTGCTGACATAGAACGCACTACCTGGAAATATTTATAACGATAATCGCTGGGAAAAAATTGTTCCCTGGCGAGCATGTACCGTTTGATAAGATAATTTTGTACCACAGGATCGTGTGAATATTTTTCCCGGGATACTTCGTGAACCACTTTTGTAGTGCCTGAGCGGTTGTCTATTTGAATGACAAAAGGGTTGAGCTCTTTGGTGGTCGAAACATCATAAACACGAGTTAGATTGATGAGAATACTTACAAAAGCAGCCAACATCATTAAATAAATGACGTTACGCTGAAAAACCACCGACGAAAATGCCTTGCCGAAGAAACGTCGTTCTTCTTGCAACGTCAAACGGTTCGGAACATCTTTGCTAGGAGATGTTTGCAATAGTTTTTTTAATTTCAAGCGTTACCTGCTTATACTGCTTTAAGGGTTATGCCAGCATGTCCTTTATACTAAAACATTACGATGGTAACCACAAGTGGAATGTGTGATTCTCGAGGTGTGCGCAAATGAGTGCAGGGGTTGTGCTAGTGTTGGCACAAATTGGTCTGTGCGGTATGGTCGTCAAGTGCTATATAATTATCTTTGACGTTAAATAGCTGGTAATGCCACCATTCATTTCTGAAAAAGTCCCAGCCAGCCGTAGTCATAATGCCCATTAATAAGCAACGATTTGTAATTGCTTCTTGGCTTACAGATAAATTACCGTGGTGAGCAATGGTTTCAAAATCATCAAATGGTGTACCCATATCAAGTTCATGGTTGTTACTGTCGATTAAAGTGAGGTCAACAGCTACCCCCCGGCAGTGAGGAATACTACCACGTTCTGGGTGCGACACGTAATTGTCGTTTGGGGTGTGATGCCACAAAGCCCATTGTGCTTCGAGTGGCCTGAATGCATCAAAAATTTTAAACCGATAGCCCATTGAATGGGCTATTGAAATAGCAATCTGAAGGTGTTTTTCAGCATCTTTATGTAAAAAACATGCTGATTTGGTATAAATTGGCTTGCCAGTAAAGTTTTTATCGCTAGCATAGGCCAAGTCAATGATTACGGGATGAGTTTGTTCTGTAATTTCAATGAGATTTTCGTGAGCCATAATAATTAAAATCATGTGTTATAACTAATGGACGTACCGTTGCCAACAATGCTTGCTATTGATACTTCTTGTGGACAATGCTCTGTTGCATTGTCTGTTGGTGGCGATGTTAGCGTGCTATTAGTAGATGATCAACCCTCAAAACAGGCAGAGTTGTTGTTTGTGCTTATTGAAGAAGCATTAATGCAACAAAATATGACCTATCATGACATAGACAAGTTGGTAGTTATTGTTGGACCAGGAAGTTTCACAGGTGTGCGTATCGCGATTGCTGCTATTCAAGGGATATCCCTTGTTACAAATTTGCCTGTGATTCCAGTGAGTTCGTGTCATGCAATTGCTTGGCAATATCATAAACAAACCAATGAACCTGGTCCCTATGCAGTGATTAATGACGCTAAAAGAGGGCAGGTTAGTGTTCAGCTTATGGATGATCGTTTGTTACCATCATCTCAAGTGGAGTTGTATGATGTCAGTCATTTTGAAGAAAAACGGTTAAGTTTAAAAGGGTATCGCTTCATTGGTAGTGGTGTAGTCTGTGTTGCCAATGATTGTGATGATGCATCGGTTAATATTTGTGCTGATGCTGCGGGTGCAATATATGCAGCACTTTCATTAATACAGACCAATAATATAGCTGTTGATAACCAATTATTAACGCCTCTTTATACAAGGCCTCCTGATGCTATTAAAAAATAGCACATAAAAACAGAATGTTATATAAATCCCGGATGTTTTTATTATAGTTTTTTATATCTATTAACCTTTTGGTAAGGAATTCTTGCTATTCTTAAATTTAAGACAACAGTTAGGTATAAATCAGCCTAATTGGTTAAGGATAGGAGACAATCATGGGACAATTTGACGGATTCATTCCTTGGAGAAAAATCAATAATAAAGAATTATCATTAAATGATTTTGAAGCAGATGATGATATATTCGATTTTCTTGAATCTGAGGATGTACTGTTTGAACAATCTTCTGTTGTTCGCCCCTCTATGTATCATGTTGTGATTTTGGGCGATAAAACAACTCCATCAACCTTCTTAACAGAGCTTATCATAGAGTGTTTTCATCGAAATGAAGAGCAAGCGGTTGCGATTACACGTGATGTACATCAGGACGGTAAAGGTGTTTGTGGTACGTATACGCGTGAAGTTGCGGAAACCAAAATTGAAGAGATGATAGAGTACTCTAGGACTCATAACCATACACTTAACTGCATGATGGAAAAAGGTAACAAACATGCTATCTAAGAATCTTGAGTTAAGCCTTCATAGGGCCTTAACCATTGCTCATCAGAGCACACACGAATATGCTACATTAGAGCATTTATTATTGGCACTCATCGAAGATCCAGATGCATTGTCGGTACTTAACGCATGTGGTGTTGATCTTATTTGTTTATCAGAAGATTTGAAGTCATTTATAGATAATCACCTTGGTGCTTTGATATGCAACAATAATGCAGGTGTGAAGCCTACTGCTGCATTTCAAAAAGTGATACACCGTGCTGCAGTCAATGCTCATGCTTCTGGAAGAAAATCGGTGACAGGAGCAAATGTACTGGCCGAAATGTTTGGTGAACATGATTCTCACGCAGCGTTTTATCTAAAAGAACAAGGTGTTACTTATTTGGATGTAATAGGTTATTTGTCACAAGAAAGTGCCAAAAACCAGGAATCGTCTTTTGAATCATACGATTTATTTTCGGATATGATGTCTCAGCAAGCGTCGTCTGATCCAATGCAAGATCGCATGAATGATCATATTAAGCCAATGCCATCTCCTATGGAGTCATCTGAAGAGGCAAAAGATAAAGAAAAGAGTGCCTTAGCCAATTATTGTATCAATCTAAATAAACGTGCCGAAGAAGGCAAAATTGATATATTGATTGGTCGTGAGAAAGAGATTGAGCGTACCATTGAAATATTGTGCCGTCGCACCAAGAATAATCCATTATATGTAGGGGATCCTGGTGTAGGTAAAACAGCGATGGTAGAGGGATTGGCATTAAGAATTGTGAAAAATAAAGTGCCTGAAATATTATCCAAAGCTGTGATCTTTTCGTTGGATATGGGGGCATTATTAGCTGGAACAAAATATCGTGGTGATTTTGAAGAGCGTATGAAAGCAGTCATTACTGAGATTGAAAAATTGCCATTTGCTATATTATTTATTGATGAAATTCATACAATTATTGGTGCAGGCTCAACAAATGGAGGAGCTCTTGATGCTAGTAATTTGTTAAAACCAGCATTAGCGCGTGGCGGATTTAGATGTATTGGTTCAACAACGTATAAAGAATCTCACAATCATT
>CALCTU010000018.1 GCA_937907045.1 uncultured Alphaproteobacteria bacterium | reverse complement strand
TTGTAAAATCTCTGCGTCTTAGCATCATTAGTTGACAAAGCCTCTTCGATAAAAAATAAATTTTCTGGGTGTGTGAACGTATTTTCGATGTTTGAAAAATAGTCTGCAGCTTGCTCCCCATTAACTTGTCGCTCACCAAACGTAGATTGCTTTCGGAGAACATTAAGAGCACTTCTGAAGTGGTTGATTGCCATTGGAGTTGGATCGACGATGTGGACGCGCACGTCTGCGATCTCAGCTAAGCCGATATCAAAGCTTATCTCATTTGCAGCTCCAACAGACAATATGGCCCAGGTAGAGTCAATGAAGTCAAGCAGCTTGTCTGGAATTGGCCAGCTTCCGATGAAACTGACGTCAGGATGATCGCCGCCTCGTAACCAAGTGGAGCGGCGTAGCAAGCTATTGGCGAGGCAAATATGCCGTTTACTTGCACAAAAGAAGCGCCTCCATCCATACCGCAACGCTTCTCCTTGGCGTACGCCAACTCTCTCCTGCTATACACGGTATTCAGCACCATCTGCGTGAAGATCTTCTTCGCTTCCAGGAAAGAACCGAAGGACGAAGTCACCGAATCTGAAGAGAAATCGACCCGCGTGTGAAGGCTTCGGCTTGGCACGAAACGAAGTACCTCGCGTTCTCCGCAGACACTCATTACGTGTCAGTTTCATGCACATGAGAGTCTTTAGACAAGAGCTCTTGTAGACCGTATCTGCTACATTTGAGCATCTATTGCTTGAATTCCACTTTTATCAAGCACCACCGAAGAATGGAAGGGGTACGCGAGCCTGGAAAGGCGCCCTTGTAAAGCTGATTGTGAATAAAATGTCCTCTTAAGTTAAATGTCCCGTGGTCGCAAAGAGCGAACCCCCGCACAACTCGCCGTCCTCGCCCAAGCCCGTGAGAAGGCGAAGATAAGTCATCGCCGAAAGAGCTAAACTGAACGCTCTGGCGAAGAATGACGAACCTGAACCTGTGTTGGAAGACCCTTCCGAACCTCAACCTGAAACTGAACATGAAGCACCCCCTCCTCCTCCTTCTGAATCTCTGCCTGTAAAAGCCCCTCCTGAACCCGAACCCCTATCTGAAAGCGAAGATGAAGAACCGCGTCCAAAGTATCGCTACATCCACGGCGTGGGGTA
>CALCTU010000017.1 GCA_937907045.1 uncultured Alphaproteobacteria bacterium | reverse complement strand
ACTGATGAATTTTTTATGTGCACAGGCAAGAAAGTTTAATTGCCGGATGTTCTTTTTTGATAAAGACAGAGGTGCTGAGATTTTTATACGAGCCATTGGTGGTCAGTATATTGTGATTGACCCTTCTAAGGAGTGTGGTTTTAATCCCTTGCAAATGGAAGAAACAGGTGAAAATAAGACTTTTCTTGGGGATTGGATGAAGTTATTGGTGACTGTTAATGGTGAAACAATTAATGCAGAGGATTTAGAGCGGATTAATGATGCAATTGTGGGTAACTACAAACTTAAGCAAGAAGATCGTAATCTAACCAATGTGGTGCCTTTTTTAGGTATTGGTGGGCCAGGGACGTTGGCCGGACGTATAGCAATGTGGCATGGCAATGGCTCGCATGCGAGTGTTTTTGATAATGAGAAAGACCTTATTGATTTTAGCAAGAATATGGTTTTTGGTTTTGAGATGGCCGAATTACTTAAAGATAGTGCTAGTTTGGGTCCGGTATTGCTTTATATTTTCCATCGTATCAATGTTTCTTTAGATGGCACGCCTTCAATGATTGTATTGGATGAAGCGTGGGCATTGATTGATAATGACGTTTTTGCACCAAAAATAAAAGATTGGTTAAAAGTACTTCGTAAATTAAATTGTTTTGTTATTTTTGCCACTCAGTCAGTGGAAGATGCTAGTAAATCTCAAATTAGTGATACATTGATTCAGCAAACTGCCACTCAGATATTTCTGCCAAATTTGAAGGCAACAAGTGTTTATCGTTCTCACTTTATGCTTAGCCAGCGTGAATTTACATTGATCAAGACGACGGATCCTGGGAGCAGGTTCTTTTTGGTCAAGCAAGCAATGGATGCGGTTGTTGCACGGGTCGATTTGTCAGGAATGGATAGAGTTATCAATGTGTTATCAGGAAGGGCTGAAACAGTGGTTTTATTAAAAGAAATATTGGATGAAGTTGGTGACGATCCGAAGGCTTGGTTGCCGATTTTCTGGGAAAAAGTAGATAAAATTTAAGGTTTAGGTAAGAGTTAGTAGGTATAATTGACGGTATGGTTTGTTGGAAAGTATTGCATGATTAGAATAAATTTAAGACTGTTTTTGGTGATAATGGCAAGCGTGATGGTTTGTCAGCAGTCTTATGCACTTAATTTCTTGCCTGGAGCGCGAATCAAATACAAGAAGGCTGTAGAGGTTCCTAATGGTACTCCGACTCCAGATTTAGAATATGTGGCTTTAGGGACATGTGACCCTCATGCTAATCCGTATGAAGATGGTGATAAGCTAGCAGATCCTAAGTCGGTAACAGGAACCATTCCAACGCAAACATGTGTAGGGCAGAATATTTTTCAGCAAATTCTGTGTGATCCAGGGTTAGCAGCTTCAGCAAACGATCCTAGTAAGCCACAATGGCTGCAGTCGTGCGATGCTTTGGGTATGAGTGCAGGGGTGCCGTTTAAAGTAGGGGTAGAATTTGACCCTAGTCAACCGCCTTTCCAACCAGATGGTTCAGCATGGCCAGGTTTGTTATCTGCGCCACTTGGGCCTCCTTCATTACCTTCTGAGTATCTTCCAAACTTATCAGATCCAACGCATATTCCTGCTAAATTTTATGATGTTAATGGCAATGAGTATGATCATAGTACTAAAAATTGCGGTGCAGGGTTATTATGTATTAATGGTCAGCCTATTCAGCTTGCACTACCAGATCCCGATAATCCGGGTAGGATTATTCCAGGTGGAATGATCTATGAAAGCTATGAAAATGTTGAGTTTACCGGTTTAAAACCGTCAGTGTTTAGTGCAGGAGAAGAAGGTTGTAATCATTTAGGTGAGTGGGGGGTGCGTTCTCAAGGTGAATTACGTTACTTACCGGCTATTGCTGGTTTATCATGTGCGAGTCCACCAACTCAGGTAATGGAGCCTTATCAGCTTCATAAGCATTATACGTTGGGTGGTCCAGGGGTGGATGCCAGTTGTAATGCTATCACGGTGTCACCGGGAATGTTGATGTATGAAGAAGACATTTATGGTGTATGTAATCCTGTATATTATGACATTGGGGATCCAATTTTTGATCCTGCTACAGGTGATTTTATGGTGGCGATTGGTTCTACAATTACTGCTATACCTGGGGCCCAAACATATACGAGCCAACCAGGTTCGCTTTATGCGCTTGCATTTCCAGGAACAGATAAATCATTAATTAGGCAAGTACAGGTATTAAACAGCAAGACGGTTGACATTGGTATTGGTGAATCTAAGGTTATTCACCCAACATCACAAATGTCGTTTGAGGTAAGGTACGAAAAAGGTAAGGCATGTGTTTATGCTTATGGTCCGGATAAATCTATTGAGTGGAGAGTAAGGGCCGAGTATCCGCAAACACTCGCGCAAGTCCAAGGACAATCTCAATTTCCTTCTCAGGATTGTCCAACAGGAAATGTATGCAAAGATAATGTGTGTGTAGCAATTGATCATACGGACCCGGAGGCTGTTTCTGTCTCTGGTGGTGCTTGTTATGTTGGCGAAACAGATTCTCCATCATTAAACGGACAAACCGATATTGAAGATTATGCGCATTGTGTTAATGCTCCGCCACCTGTTTATGTTGTTAATAGTTTGGCATGGAGTTCGGTGATTGATGATTCATGTACCGATTATTCTACGGCTCATTCTCATGCAGATAACGCATTTACGTCAGTGGTGACAGAGTGTGTAGAGATGACCATGTGGAATATGTTCTTTCCTACCGGTAATCATGAGAGTTCTTTTTTCTTAAGAATGCAAGAGACCTTATTGGCATTGTTACGTGCGGCATTGTCGTTATACATCATCATTCAAGGATATCGTTTGATGGTTGGTAGTAAAAAGCTTCCAGCACGTGGTGACTGGGCGTGGTATGTCATTAAAATTGGCCTAGTTGTTTGGTTTTCATTGGGCAATGGTTTGTTATGGTTATTTCCTAAGTTGGTTGCCGTGTCAAAAGGACTCTCCTTAATATTGATGCAGGCTGGATTGGGAGTGGTTGCCAATGAAACAGTGTTAGAAGCGCAAGCAACATCCGCTGCTGCAGCAAGTAATGCAAGAAATGCCCAGGCCCAGTATGAAATGAGCCTTATTGAACTTAGTCAGCTCCAATCGCAGAAGAATCTTCTTGAAGCACAAAAAGATGGCATGGAAAATACTGTTGAATCCATGGAGCAGCAGTTGGAGAATATTCAAGATCAGCTTGATGCAATGGCATTGGATCCGAGTACTCCGCAGATTTCAGCGAATCAGTATGAATTTTTAGAGGCATTGCAGGCTGCGATGGCGTGTAGTAAAGATCCAGCTTCAGTTGGTTTTGCAAATTGTTATGCAGTAGCAGGATGTTCAGTTCCTGGTCCGGGCTTTGGAGGTAGTTTTACTGAGCTTGAGGCGTTATGTTCATCTACACTGGCAGGTGAATCTAATCCTATTACTCCGCAGCAGAGATTTATGGCTGCTATGGTTGAAGCAATGCAGGATCCCAATACAAGCGGTACGCTTAATTCTGCTCAATTGTCTGCAGCGAATGCAGGTTTATTAGAAGGGGAGCCTAACCCTATTGGTTCTGCCTACGCAGCGCTCTCTAGTAATCAACAAGAATATATTGATGATGTTAATTCAGCTATGAATTGTAGACAAGGTTCTGGTGGTTCTTCTGCCTATGCATCTTGTTTTACTGACCTTGGATGTAATGCCCCAGGTTCAGGATTTTATGGTAGTGTTGAGCAAGTCAAACAATTATGTGCTCCCAATTTATCAGGGGAAGAAGAGCCAAGTTCTGCTGCATGGTTTGATGCGGCAGTAGCTAATTTTGATGCTGCAGCAAGTGCGTATAGTGCAGCAGTGAGTAATTATAATAATGCTCTTAGTGCACTAGAAGAAACAGAACCTTTTGGTTGTCCACCATCAACAAGCTCTTATGAGCCAATGTATGAAGTGAAGCCACATCCGTATTTCCAGCCGGCATTTGGTTTTGGAGGTTTTGATATTTGTGATTTTGTAGATTGTAATGCTCCGCCGCCTCCGCCTCCAGCACCGGATCCTGAACCAGAGCCAGAGCCGGCACCTCCACCATGTACTCCTGATGTGCCAGAGCCATTAACCTGGGATGATGTGGCAGATCATACGTCAGAGCCTAGTATTGCAGCGTTGATCGCTGCAGAGCAGGCGGTGTCTTCATCGGCGTTAAACCTTTATAATGCGGGTTGGAATAATCCTTCAGCAATTTTACCACCTGTGTTAGTTGCTCCAGCAGATCCATCTGAAATAGCAACACCAAGTTATGGATTTGATGTATCGAGTATTGCTTCGTCAGGGCTTGCTGCAGGAGGAAAAAAAGATGGTATAGGTAATATGGCCGGTGGCATTAACCTAATGTTTAAAGACATGTTTGCTGATTTCTCAGAGTTTGGAAGGTTGCAATCTGAGAAAGCGCAAATTCAAGAAAATATTGATGCCATTGAAGGTCCTGGTGGTGAAATTGCTGCTATTGATGTTCAGATTGCAGCAATGCAGGCGCAAATTGATGCCTTAGATACAGATGCTTTGAAGGATAGTTGGGATGATATGCAAGCTATTGCAGATGATATGTACGAGGCAATGTGGGCTGCGATTGAGTCTGAAGCTGGGTCTGGAGAGTTAATAGAGAATGCGACGGGATATAATTACTGTGACTTTAGATTCTTTCGGTATGATGAGGGGTATGAGTTCAAGCAATTGTGGGATATGGTGGATTGCAAGATTTCAAAATATCTTGGCATAGGTAGCAACCCAAGCAATGCTTCGGTGCCACAAGTATTGTGGCTTGGGATGCTTTCTGTGATTAGTTCTAGCTTTGGTATTCCAATATTTATCTTATCTATGATTATTGTACCATTCATCGTGATGGTGACATATCGTATTGTCCATATTTATCTTATGGCATTTATTTCTTTGGTGTTACTTGTTTATGTTGGTCCAATTGCAATTATTACTGCGTTGTTTGATCAATTTAAAGAGGTATACCAAACATGGCAACGTTTGGTGATGTCATTTGTTTTACAGCCAGTTATTTTATTTGGGTTCTTAGCGTTCTTGTTTGCCGTCATGGACACAGTTGTGTATGGCGGGAACTACAATTTCGATGTAAATAATAATATTGTTGGCGAGGATGGTTCTAGGGTATCACCTGTTAACAAAAGCTGTGAAGATATGTCGGCTATTGGTTGTATATACGAAACGGTAGCTACAGATGAGAAATATGTATTTTTCCTTACTGATATTGGTATGGATATTAACGTTGCTCGATTTACTGGTGATCAGGATAAAGATTTGTTCTTTGGACTGTTGAAACTGGCATTGGTTTGCTTTATTGCTTTTTATATGTTGCAGCCGGTGGAACAATTATCATCTCAATTAACGGATGGTATGGCAGCGAATGCTGCAGCGTTATCGAGAATGCCTGTGTTCTCGCCGTCACAAACAATGGGTATGATTGGTAGTGTTGCTTACAATGCTCAAAAAGCTGCGGTTGGTGTTCCGGGTAGGATTATACAAAAAGGTATTCAACATACTCCAGAGCGGCGTAAGAATCGTGAGGCCAGACAATTACGTAGGGCTGATCGTCGGGCCAAGAGACGTGGTGAGCCATTGCCAAGTGATGGTATAAAAGATAAAAATAAATTAACTCCAGAACAACAGGCAGCACAGCGATCTTCTGCGAATCCGTTTATTATGGAGGGTGAGAATGATAAAGGGCCTAAAGGTGTTACAGGTAAGCAGGCTGTTCAAATTAGTAGTTCAGATACAGGGGGGGCATCTGGGGCGGCTCAAGGAAGCTCTGCCTCTTCGGGTGCTGGTGGTCAAGGTGGTGGAGGTCTATCGTCACGATCTACTGATGCTAATAAAGGTACCACCAATGCCAATGATATTGGTGGTAGAGACTTAGCCAAAGAGCAGAAAAGTAAATTTGCTAAATTTAAGGCTAGCGCGCAGAAACTAGATGGCGAAACAGGTACAGGTGGTAAAAAAGGTAGTGGCGGACCAAAAGATAAAGTAGCTAGAAAAGGACCAAATACTTCTGGTAAACCTACTGGAGGAGTCGATTTAGGTGGAGATAGTAGTGGTGGAGATGATTCTAGTGAGGCGTAAGTTAAATTATAGGAAAAAGATACAAAAAATGGATGTTTTTGTTAAATTATGTTATACTTTTACTACATTTTATGTGGTGGGGTATAGCGTGTTGAATAACCTAAGGTAGGCGAGCATGCTGTATGCACTGGATGTGTAAACACAAATTGATTCTTGCATTCATGCTGTTAGTGGCATGTGTGAGCTTGGGCTTTTCTGGCCAGGCTCATGCAAAATATGTGGGTGCTGAGTTGCTACATCCAAATTGTATTTCAGGTGAGAACCCATTAACTGATTATTTGCGTACTGCTCCTTCCGATAGTGGCTATAATTATACACAGTCATGCCGAGGCCATACGGGTGCCGGTGGTGAAATTAAAATTGATAATTTTGCGGTTAAGTTTAAATTTAACCCTGCTGCATCGTCTAGCGCTCAGGCTGCTTCGATTATGGCTGCGGCAAATATCTATTTCTTTGGTTGTGCTCCATGTATTACATCTGCGGGTGCAGCTGCAGCAGCTATTGCCATTGGGTCGCTATTTGTGGGTGAAGAGTCCATGTGGTTGGAAGTTGGTCAGTACGATAATATATGGACCACGGGCTTTAAGCTTGAAAGAGAAGGGGATGTGGCATGTTTATACGCATACCCACTAGGAATGTTTCCTATTACTGTGGATGACAAACCAACTCTTCCCGGCTATGCTCCCGATGAATCCGATGGTGCAGAGGATCATTGTTATTTTCTTCCACCGCCACGTGTGATGATGGAGCCACCAAAGACTCCATCGTTCTTTTCTCCAGTGTGTACGCATTACTGTAATCCGGTAGATTTAGATGGCCCGGACGGTCCATTAGAAGCAGAGTCCTTGTGTTTATCGAAGGTGGATAATCCATTTATTGGTGTGGTTATTCAGTGTATTACCGAGACCATGGATAATTTATTATATATGGAAGATCCAGTAACCGGCTACACGATGTTTGGCGGTGTTCAGGAAAGGCTAAAAATGTTGTTACGCGCTGTATTGGCGCTTTATGTTATTCTTACCGGTTATATGTTTATTCTTGGTAAGCGTTGGTCTCCAGGAGACTATTTGTGGATGGTACTAAAATTTGGCTTGGTATTTTATTTTGCGGGTAATGTAGGAATGCTCGAGCTTAAACCCAAGTTAGATAATTTTTCTTCGGGGGTGTCTTTGTTGTTTATGGAAGCAACATTTGGTACCGATGCTGAATATGCAGATGCGCTGGATAAGTTAGAGATAGCCGAGGATAATCTCTCAAGGGCTAAGCACGACCTAAAAGGTGCCCGTATGGATATTAAAAATATTCAACAGGGTGTTTCGATATCTCAGGCTGCGTGGCAAGAGATGGTTGGTTGTATGTATAACGTAGAGAATGTTGAGCCGTGGGAGGCTTCTTGTGATCCTTTGGTTACATGCGCATATCAAGAAAGTTTGGGCGTAGAAACTCCGGCTCCATGTGATCCAACGGGCACGGTTTCGTTTGCGGGCAAATCTCCTCAAGAAATTTTATTCTATTTACGTTCAGTTGGACTTTCTTATCTGCCTATTATTTATAATAATCAGACGGATGCACAGTGGGCTGCTGATCCAGAGTTTGACGACTTAAGTCCAAACTTTACTCCGTCATGTTCTAAATACTTAGAGGTTCAGGGATCG
The DNA here is from genome assembly GCA_937907045.1 of uncultured Alphaproteobacteria bacterium. Taxonomy (GTDB): domain Bacteria; phylum Pseudomonadota; class Alphaproteobacteria; order Rickettsiales; family UBA6187; genus CALCTU01. Next base: position 2,007 of record CALCTU010000017.1, on the reverse strand, counting down.
CCCTTACCAGGGTGTCCACAAGAAGTGGTTTGTATCTATGAAATTCAGAACGAACTTCCGATGGCCAATTGTGACAATTCAATTGTGAATGCGGATAATTATTTGCCATTAAAAGAGAGTACGGATCTAGTTGCCTATACACGGTCGCTGTTGAATGATTTAGAGGCCAGAAGAGACGAAGATGCGGGTAATGAGGAGGCTGAAATTGATTCGGTGGATTTACCTGCATATATCAATGCCTATGACATTGCTTTGGACGCACAAATAAAGGCAAAAGCCTATGTTGGTAGTTTTGGGTATAATTACTGTGACTATAGCAATGAGATGTATGGTGATGATGGTACATCAAACATTCTTAATGATTTTTATCCAAGTGGCAAAGAGCGTGTTCGTGATGTTACATTTATGCGTTTATGGGATATTCTGGATTGTAAACTGGGTAAATATATAGGGGTAGGGGATTACGAAGATGGTGGCTTAATTCCCCAGGTTATATTGGTTGCTATTGCATTGTTATTTACGAATGCGTTTGGTATTCCAATTTTTATTTTGGCGATGGTATTTTTTGTATTTATTCTCACCATTACAATACGTGTGGTACATGTTTTCATTATTGCGTTTATTGGCCTTGCAATTTTAGTTTATATTTCACCACTTGTGATTCCGATGGTGTTATTTAACTTCACGAAAAGTGGATTTAATGGTTGGTTGCAGCAAGTGATCGCATATGTATTGCAGCCTATTATTATGTTTGCCTTTTTGGCCTTTGTGTTTGCTTTGGTAGATCAGATTATGTTCGGGGATAACAAACATTTTTATCCAATAAACTATCCTTTTGGAGAAGTTGGTTTTTCAGAAGATATGGCCATCACGTCTGAAGTTCAGCATTATATGAGTCGTAGAAATAAAATTATTAAAGAACCTGCTCCTGAGAATCCAAGTGTAAGAATATGTCCGGATGAAGATACAATTGGGTGTATTTTCCAGAGTATTTCTGATCGTTATTCGCGTACTCCCGATATTTTATTGGGAGATGATTTTAGGTTCTTGGTTGTAAATACAAGTACACATGAAGGTAAAGTATTATTTATAGGGTTCTTAAAACTTTTTGTGGTGTGTTTTGTGATTCAGTCAGTACTTGGCATGATAGAGAAAATGGCAACTACTCTCACAAATGCAGCAGGTGGTGGACCTACCGGTGTATCTAAAGCGCCTGTGCCATCGCCAATGGGGACAGCCGGTAATGCTGCTGGTGCAATTGCTGGTATGGCAGAGTTGACCGCCAAAGTTGCTGGTGGAGTGGGGAATATGATAGCCAAACCTGGCAAAGATGGTGAAAGTACAAAACGTACGACCGTAGAAGATAAAAATATTGATGATAAGCTCATGACAGATGAAGAGCGTGAATTAAAAAATCAGTTTGACGGTGTTGAATTTGAAGATGAGCAAGACAGAGAAGATGCGGAAGCTGCATATAAAGGCTTTAAGATGTTTGATGATGATGGAGATGGCATTACAGACGATGAAAGTGATGCACCATACCTTAATGATATCATGGAAGGTAAGTTTGATGAAGAGGAAGAAAGTGATGTGCCATATCTCGATGATATTATGGAGGGTAGATATGACGACCAACATGATTATGATAGTGATGTACCGCATTATGATGATATTTTTGATGAAGATGGTGCCGGTGATTCAGGTTCTAGTGCTTCCGGTGATGACTATTCTTCAAGTACCTATGATATGGGAGGAAGCGATGGAGGAAGTGACGCACCTCATCTAAATGATATTATGGATGGCAAATATGATGAAGATAATGGCAGCAGTAGTAGTGGTGGCGGAGGAGATGGTGCGCCTACTGCTTCAAGATCTGGTGCTGCAACAAAATTAGATGGACCTACACCTGGTGGTGGCGGCGATTCAGAAGCTTAAACATATAAAGGACAACTAATAAATGATTGCACATTTACCACGTTTACTCATTTTAGTACTGACACTACTAGT
>CALCTU010000016.1 GCA_937907045.1 uncultured Alphaproteobacteria bacterium | reverse complement strand
TGCTACGTCCAAAGGGACGGTTAGACGTAATGATTTGTCCGACTTTAAGCGTATTCCGTCTAATGGAAAAATTGCGATGAAGTTAGATGAAGATAGTCGTCTGGTGGCTGTGAATGTGTGTGATGAATCGCAGCATGTCTTTTTATCGACTCGGGATGGAAAGTCGGTAAGATTCCCGGTGAGTGCTGTGCGTGAGTTCAAGAGTCGTGCCTCAACGGGTGTGCGTGCTGTTAAGCTTGCTGATGCAAACGAAGTGGTGTCAATGGATATTATCACCGGAGTTGAATTTGAAGATATTGATCAGCGTGATCAATATTTGAAAATTCCTCTTGAGGACAGGTTGAGCCTGAAGGCTTTTCTTAATCCTGGTGTGGATGAAGATGGTAATGCACTAGAGATTGATGAAGAAGCCGTGCTTGATCAACTAAATGCTATAGAAAGTCCGTTGCATGCTGATCAGGTTCGTCATTATGCAGCCAATGAAGACTTTATCTTGGCTATTACCGAAAATGGTTATGGTAAGCGTACGTCTGCTTATGAGTATCGTGTGACGAATCGTGGTGGATCGGGTGTGGTTAATATTGTTACCTCGGCCAGAAATGGTAAAGTTGTTGCAAGTTATAAAGTGGAGCTTACGGATCAGATATTATTGATTACTACTAAAGGCAAATTAATACGCTGCCCACTTTCTGATGTTAGGGTGACTGGGCGCAGTACACAAGGCGTAACGCTCTTTAAAGTGGCCGATGGTGAGAAGGTTATTTCGGCAGCTCGTATTGAAGATGCTGATGATGATCAAGATGATCAGGAGCAAGCTCAAGATTAGAGCTTAAAGCAGTTTTTTATTTGCTTAGTTAAGCTGGACTTGTTCTTGGTTGCTTTTTTCTCATCAATTACTGCCTGGTATTTGGGCTCGTGATGCAAAATGGGCAGGGTTAGATGGATATTGAGTCCATGAGTGGCAGCTTGTTTTGCTTCAGGGGATTTGAAGGTTGTGTAGTTCATGAGGCATAGTGCTACATGTTTTGCAATGTGATGGTAATGCTCAACTTCATTTTTTTGAATTAGTTTGTCGATGTTTTTGTTGATAAGTTCATTGATAAGGTTAGGAAAAGGTGAGGCTATGATTCCGTAGTCATTTAGTGCGGTTCCCACGCACATGCCTTCTAATTTATGGATATGGTCCAGTGATATATTTCCTTCCTCTTGCTCAATAAGCGAGACGATCAATTTGATTTTCCAATTTTTTCTGATGCAACGCATGATATTCTGGCGGAATAGCTCTTCAGGGTTTACTAAGGCAGGGCTTGCGCCTAGGTAAACCGATTCCAGAATTTTGCTAATAAATATCACGTATTTTCTTGTCCTTCACGTTTCAACTCTAAAAACTAACTGTTTTTCTTTTTTTTTCCTGCATTAGGAAGTATAACCAATGTTACTTAATAAAACGTTAAACTGCACAAAAAAAGAGGTGTCCTTACCATGCGTATAGGAATCTATCCTGGGACTTTTGATCCGGTTACATTTGGTCATGTGGACGTAATAACACGTGCGATGCGTGTGGTTGATAGGCTTATTATTGGTGTGGCGGTTGATTCGGTGAAAACACCTTTATTTACAGTAGAACAAAGAGTTGCAATGGTTGAAGAAGGGGTTGCCTCTCTTGTTGAGCAAGGTAATGATATTGTGGTACAGGGTTTTGAAGGTTTGCTAATTGATTTTGCTAAAAATCATGATGCTACTATTTTAGTTAGGGGATTGAGGGCTGCCTCAGATTTTGAATATGAATTTCAGATGGCAGGCATGAATAGTCGGCTTAATCCGGAGTTGCAAACTATTTTCTTGCCGGCGTCCGAGCATACGCATTTTATTGCCTCGCGGTTTGTGAAAGAAATCGCACGTCTTGGAGGGGATATTCAAGAATTTGTTTCTCCTGAAGTAGCAGGTAAGTTAGCTGCTAAATTTCACTAATAAAGTATAGGTGGGGGTGATAATGCCGGTGTCGCATCGAGCATTTGAGAGTGCTTGTAAAGGAGAAGAACGTAATTGTGTGGAGGTGGTGAGCGCGTATGTTTCTGAAAATGCACCTTACGAGAATGTAAAAGATCAGTTTGAACGTTCACCCCTTATTATGGCATTTGACAAACTGTTATGGAATCCTTTTTGGTCATTCTCGGTGATTGAGGTTCTTTTGAAAAATAAGTTTTTTAATGAAAATAGTTCTTTAGATCAGTCGGTTGCTGGTTTGTGCTATCTAAATGGTATTGGATGTGAAGCTAACCCCGAGACAGCTGTAATTTGGCACATGACTGCTTTATATGACCATAAACAAAAAGGACAAATATATCCCAAGGCATCTGAAGTGCTAAGAAACTTTATAGATAGTGTGTGTGGTTATGCTTGTAATCCAACTCAGAGAGTTGTGGAGTGTAACGATGTTACGGTGTTTGAGGTGTTAAAAATAGTGGCAGGTTATGAAGCTGAATCATATGCTAAACACGCATTAGCGCAATGCTACATAAATGGAATTGGTGTGCCAAAAAACCCAGAAATGGGTCAAAGAATGATACAGGATCTTGGTTCGGAGAATGTTAGTGAGCTGCGGGTTCTGTCAAAAAGTGATGGTGATGGCTCAAGAAAGCCGTTGCGTGTTATTGATGCGCCTGTGCTTGCAGAGGGTAATCTTGGAAGATCTTTTAGCAATAGGCAATAAACGGCTTGACAACCCCATGGTGTGCAATTATATTGCCGGCCCTTAGTTTCACGTTAGTATGAGAGTTAAATACATGTACGCTATTGTAAAAACAGGTGGTAAGCAGTACAAAGTTGCCCACAACGATGTCATTAAAGTAGAGAAGCTTGAGGGCAAAGAAGGTGATGTTGTATTGTTGGATCAGGTTCTAGCTGTTAGTGACGGTAAAAAAGTTACGATTGGCACGCCGAGTGTTGATGGTGCTAAAGTTAGCGCGCAAGTAATTGCTCAAGATAAAGATGATAAAGTGATTATCTTCAAGAAGAAGCGTCGTCATAATTATCGTCGTAAGCGTGGTCATCGCCAAGAAATTACAGTGCTTCGTATCTTAGATGTTTCTGGAAAAGGTGATAAAACACTTCCAAAGAAAGAAGCAAAGGCAGCTCCTAAGAAGGAAGAAGCTAAAGAGAGTAAGAATACTGCAGCTAAAAAGCAAGAGACTACAAAGTCAGAGCCTGCTGCTAAAAAAGAAGCTCCTAAAAAAGCAGAAAGCAAAAAGGCTGAGCCAAAAAAGGATGCAGCTAAGAAGACTGAGGCTAAAAAGAAAGCTCCTGCGAAAAAAGCAGAGACAGCTAAAAAGGCCGATACAAAAGATTCAACTAAAAAATAAGTAAAAAGAGAGTAAGTCATGGCACATAAAAAAGCAGGCGGTAGTTCTCGTAACGGAAGAGATTCAGAGGGTCGCAGACTTGGTGTTAAAAAGTTTGGTGGTCAAGCTGTGGTTCCTGGTAATATTATTATTCGTCAACGCGGTACAAAATATTACCCAGGTAAGAACGTAGGTATGGGAAAAGATCATACGTTGTTTGCACTAGTTGATGGTGCAGTGAAGTTTTATAAATCAGGTGCTAGGCAGTTTGTAACTGTAGTATAGTATAAATTCCTGATATTATTGTAAGCTAGGTAGATAAGCTAATGAGAGCTTGCCGTTTTAGGCTGCTGTAGATATGGAGCTTTAAAGCCGATGCAATTTATCGATGAAGCAAAAATACATGTAAAGTCCGGAGCCGGTGGTCCTGGTTGCGTTAGTTTTAGACGTGAGGCAAATGTTCCCAGAGGTGGACCAGATGGCGGTAATGGTGGTCGTGGTGGTCATGTGATTTTTAGGTGTATTGCTGGGTTAAATACACTTATTGATTTTAGATATAAACAACATTTTAAAGCTGGGCGCGGTGATGGTGGTGCTGGTAGGAATAGGCATGGCCGTAAAGCAGAAGATTTATACATAGATGTTCCGGTTGGTACGCAAATATTAGATGAATATAGTAATATCATACTTGCAGATATGACGTGTGTAGGGCAAGAATATCAAGTCTGCAAAGGTGGTGACGGTGGTTTTGGTAATACTCAGTTTAAAAGTTCTGTTAACCAAGCGCCGCGAAAATCACAGCCCGGTATTCCTGGTGAAGAAATGTGGGTGTGGCTTAAGCTTAAATTATTATCGGATGTAGGGTTGGTTGGATTGCCAAATGCTGGGAAATCAACGTTCTTATCACGTGTTACGAGGGCTAAGCCTAAAATTGCGGATTATCCGTTTACAACACTTAAGCCGCAATTAGGTGTGGCGTATGTGGATGATAAAGAATTTGTTATTGCTGATATTCCCGGGCTTATTGAGGGTGCTCATGAGGGAGTGGGTTTGGGAATTCGGTTTCTTAAGCACATAGAGCGTTGTAATAGTATTTTGCATCTTATTGACGTAACGTCTGATGATGTTGTTACTGCGTACCAGACTGTTCGCTGTGAATTAGAGCAATATAGTCACGTTTTGTCTCAGAAAAAAGAATGGGTGGTGCTTAATAAAGTTGATGCGGTATCTGCTGATGAGGTGGCGTTAAAACAGCAAGAACTGCGCGATGCAGGCTGCGATGCGGTAATGGTGATGTCTGCGGTGACAGGCCAAGGCCTAGAAGATGTGCTTAGGGAGTTGGTTTGCACAATTGATTTGGCAGAAGAGCTAAGGTTTGGTGCGAATTAAAAATCATGGCTATGTTGAAGTTAATAATAATGAAATTACCAAACAACCATTTGACTTACCCCTTAAAATAGATTATAAAGCTGTCCCCTTTACAAACTACATATACAGTTATTTTTAGGAAAATTTATGTCCATTCGTATTCGTTTAGCCAGAGCTGGCGCTAAAAAACGTCCATTTTATCGTGTTGTTGTTGCGGATTCTCGCTCTCCTCGTGATGGTAGATTTATTGAAAAATTGGGTACTTATAACCCATTACTTGCTAAGGATAATCCTGAGCGTTTGGTGCTTAATGAAGAGCGCATTAAATATTGGCTTGGTCAAGGTGCTAGCCCATCTGAGCGTGTTGAAGGTTTTTTGGTTGCAGCAGATTTGTTCAAGCGTTCTAAAAAACGTCAACAGGTGCTTGATGCACGCATAGAGAAATCTACAGCTGCTAAAAAGGCCAAAGAAGAAGAGGCTAAGAAAAAAGCCGCTGAAGAAAAGAAAGCTGCTGAAGAAGCTGCAAAAGCTGAGGCGGAGGCTAAGGCTGCTGAAGAAGCTGCTGCTGCAGAAGAAAAATCAGAGTCTGAAGCTGAACAAGGTGAAGAAAAAGCCGATAGCTAAGCATGATGATGTAAAAGATTTAGAAACAAGTTGCAAAAAGGGCCTCGTGCCCTTTTTGTTTATAAGGTGTAGAGTTAAGTTGTAACGTATAGTTTTGTGGTGTGCAAAGTTGCAAGGCTCGCCGACATGCGCTCCAATGATATTTATGTTACCCTCAATTCAAGCGCCGTCATAAAATACTTGGTATCCGTCAAGCACCAAATTAACATGTCAGTTTAACCGAATGGCCCGGCACTTGGCTGAGATGGTGGATGTTGAGGAGGTTGGGCTGCGAATGAAGTTAATAAATTAGTTGGAATAATCAATGACCAAAGATAATCAAGTGTGTGTAGGAAAAATTACTGCGCCTCATGGAATAAGAGGGCAGGTGAAAATTCATAGCTATACTCAAAATCCAGAGGACTTGATGGCTTATGGCTGGGTTTTTGATGATAAAAAGCAAAGTTATGATATTACAATACATAGGGTTAAGGGGAGTGTCCTTATAGCGTCGGTGGATGGTATTGATACGCGTAACGATGCAGAGAAGTTGCGTCACACCGTATTATATATAGATCGGGATCAGCTGCCTGATATTGAAAAAGAAGATGATTTTTATATTGATGATTTGGTAGGGCTTGAGGTGCGATGTCATGAGAGTGAAGAAGTTGTTGGTGTGGTTAAGACGGTTGTCAATTATGGAGCTTCAGATATTGTATGTTTTATAAGGTCGGATAACTCTAAAGAAGAAATGCAGCCATTTACCAGGCATATTTTCCCTCACATTAATATTGATCAGGGTTATATTACGTATGTGGCCCCGGAGGTTGAGTAGTGCATTTTACGTTATTAACATTATTTGCAGAGATGTTTCCTGGTCCTTTGGGCGTTTCGATTGCAGGTAAGGCTTTGCAAAAAGGTTTGTGGAGCTATGATGTGGTTGATATTCGTGAGTTTGGTTTTGGTAAGTTCAAGCAAGTTGATGATGATCCTTATGGTGGCGGAACAGGAATGGTGATGCGCCCTGATGTGCTTGGCCAGGCAATTGAGTCAATTGATCACCAGCACAGTAAGTTGGTATATATGTCTCCTAGGGGGAAGCGATTTGATCAGCAGATGGCCTATAATTGGGTAGATCATGGTAATGTAAGTATTGTATGTGGTCGTTATGAAGGCATAGATGAGCGTGTGATAGAGCATTATAATATTGAAGAAGTGAGTATGGGAGATGTTATTCTTTCGGGGGGAGAAATGGCTGCTCTTATGGCTATGGATGCGTGTGTTAGGCTTGTAGATGGAGTTATTAGTAAAGAGTCGGCTCTTTTGGATGAAAGTTTTGGTCAAAATGCAGATTATGCTGGACTTTTAGAATATCCGTTGTATACAAGACCGCTCGAATGGAAAAGCTGTGAAGTGCCAGAGGTGCTGACCAGTGGTAACCATAAGAAAATTGCTCAATGGCGTTTAGATCAAGCTAAAAAAGTAACAAAGTTACGGCGGCCGGATTTATGGGCTAGTTATGAGCGAAAAGATGAATTATTGGATTAACGGTTTGAGGTTATCATGGCACAGAACCTACTAGAATTATACGAGGCAAATCAGAAAGAGCGCCTTAGCGAAAATAAAGAATTTCCGGAATTTCAGGCAGGTGATACGTTGCGTGTAAAAGTACGTATTGTTGAAGGAAAGACTGAGCGTATTCAGGCTTTTGAAGGTTTATGCATTGCTCGTAAAAACCGTGGTGTTAATTCTTCTTTCACGGTTCGTAAGATCTCTCATGGTGAAGGTGTGGAGCGTGTGTTCCCGCTTTATTCTCCAAGGGTTGAAGGCGTAGAAGTTGTACGCCGTGGTGTGGTACGTCGTGCTAAGCTATACTACATGCGTGGCCTTACTGGTAAGGCAGCTCGTATTGCTGAAAAACGCGACTTTGAAACAAAAGCATCAAAAGAAGCCAAAGCTCCTAAGAAAGAGAAGAAAGCTCCTAAAAATGAAGCTCAAGAGGCATCTAAGGCAGATAAAGAAGCATCTGCTGAATAGTATAGCCGCGGGTAGTTTTACTTATAGTGACGATATCATAGCTTTGGCGTAGGCGCATGCTTACTTGCCGATGTTGGTGCTTGTATTATAATCAAAAACAATGGTGAAGGTGATGACCGATAATAATAAAAAACAAACGTTGTACGATAAGATTGTGGCTAAACATCTTGTTCATGAGCAAGAAGATGGTACGTGTTTGCTTTATATTGATCGGCAGTTAATTCATGAGGTTACGAGCCCTCAGGCGTTTGAAGGCTTGCGTATGGCGTCTCGAGTAGCCAGACAGCCACATGCTGCTCTTGCTGTAGCAGACCATAATGTTCCGACCACAGCTGATCGTGCGCAAGGAATTGCAGATGAAACATCACGTATTCAAGTTCAGACATTAGAAAGCAATGCTAAAGAATTTGGTATTCAGTATTTTCCTATGTCAGATAAGCGTCAAGGAGTGGTTCATATTGTGGGTCCAGAGCAAGGATTGACTCAGCCTGGCATGACAATTGTGTGTGGTGATAGTCATACTTCCACGCATGGAGCCTTTGGAGCGTTGGCATTTGGTATAGGAACCTCAGAAGTTGAGCATGTTCTTGCTACTCAAACCCTTATCCATAAGCGTGCCAAAAATATGTTGGTTAAGGTAGATGGTGAGCTTCCCGTTGGTGTTACTGCTAAGGATGTTGTTTTGGCGATTATCGGTAAAATTGGTACTGCAGGTGGTACTGGTTATGTTATTGAGTATGCGGGTTCAGTGATTGAATCATTATCAGTAGAAGGTCGTATGACTGTATGTAATATGAGTATTGAAGCAGGTGCTCGTGCAGGTTTAATTGCTCCGGATCAAAAAACATTTGAGTATATCAAGGGTCGTCCTATGGCACCTAAAGGCGCTCATTGGGATCAGGCAGTTGATTATTGGAAAAGCTTGACCTCTGATGAAGGTGCTCATTACGATACGGTAGTTACTTTGGATGCATCTGAGATAGAGCCTCAAACTACTTGGGGAACTAGCCCTCAGGATGTGGTAGCTATTTCGGGTAATGTTCCAACACTTGAAGATGCAACAAGTGATACACAAAGAGCCTCTTTTGAACGTGCCCTTAATTATATGGGCTTAAAAGGGGGTGAGCGTATGCAGGATATTGCTATTGATAAAGTATTTATTGGTTCATGTACAAATGGCCGTATTGAAGATTAGATGCTTCTTATGTTGACAAAGATGGAACTAAAAAAGTTCCTGTTATGTTGCATAGAGCATTATTTGGTTCTCTAGAGAGATTTATTGGAATTTTAATTGAAAACTATGCAGGCAAGTTTCCATTTTGGATATCTCCTTTACAGACTATGGTAATACCTATTTCAGAAGAATTTAATGACTATGCGGTCGAGGTATCAAATAAAATTAAAAATTCAGGTATAAGTTCTGCAGTAGATTTAAAAAAT
>CALCTU010000015.1 GCA_937907045.1 uncultured Alphaproteobacteria bacterium | reverse complement strand
TTCACTCAAACAACGCCTGTTAAAGAATCCATCTGCAACTAAACACTCGTTGCTTGTGTCGTTTATTTTTATTGGCGGAGCATTAATGTTAAAACCATACCACATTCCTCAGAATATTGGTCTGGACCAAAAAGTTCCCAAACTTGATCGCCCGGTGTATCAATTTATTCAAACACTTCCAAAAGACAGCCTTATTGCTGGATGGCCTAGCGCAAAAGGCAGTTTCATCGACCACGTCCCCTACCTATCTAAACGCCCCGCATTCTTCACAGGTATTACCCACAAAGAAGACTACACCTACCAACAACAAGTACTACAAGATCGTTTTTATGCCCTTGTAGACGCTTATTTTGCAACTAATATGCGTTCAATCAATGCCCTCAAAGAAGGCTGGTCTGTTACCCATATGGTTGTAGACCTTCGTGACTTTTCTGATCACCCCCCTGGCTACAAACAGCCCTACCAAACTTACGTCTCGTCTCTTTGGAAAAAGCGTGTTAGCTCAGGTAAACCATTTATCCTCGAAACACTCGCACGCCATCACGCCATATTTTCTTCAGGACATTTACGCGTTATCGATCTAAGCCACATTGCATCTGAATGAAAAACACACGTTGGCTATCACACTGCATCTCTGTTTTGTATCCCCCCAGGTGCATGGGGTGTGATCAAATCATCGTTCACGATACAAATTTATGTCCCAATTGCTGGAAAAATATAACATTTATACATTCACCCATCTGCACGTGCTGCGGCACCCCTTTTGACCATGACAGCAAACAAGATAAATGCGCCGCTTGCCTTGACCAACCTCCACTTTATACAATGGCTAGATCAGCACTAGCATATTGCTCATATAGTCGAAAATTTATCACTGACTTTAAATTCCGAGATAAAACACATTACACCAACACGCTTGCAAATTGGATGATCTTGGCTGGTAATTCATGCCTAAACAGCGGCACCATCATCATACCTGTTCCACTGCACAGACGCAGGCTCATAAATCGTACTTACAACCAATCAGCACTACTTGCAAAAACCATCGCAAAGCACACCAGTAAACCTGCTTATCTTCATGGGCTTCTGAGAACCAGACACACCACACCACAAACCCAACTTAGTAAGAGCAAGCGCCAGAAAAACCTAAAAAAAGCATTTACCGTCAATCCCACCTATGCCGACATCATTAAAGGGGCCTCCGTGATTCTTGTGGATGATGTTATTACCACCGAAACAACCATTAACAGCTGTTGCAAAGCATTGCTTGATGGCGGCGCAACCAAGGTGAATGTTCTCACACTTGCCCGAAAATTATAGCCTCTGACCAGCCATCGATACCATCACATAATTAACATCTAAGTCACGTGATAAAGACCATTTACTTGTAAGTGGATTAAAACTCATTCCTTCCAACTCAACAAGCCTCCCCCCGTGCTTATATATCATCGACTCAACTTCACTTGGTTTTAAGAACTTACTCCACTGGTGAGTGCCTCGTGGTAACCACCTGAGTACATATTCAGCTCCAACAATCGCAAACATATACGATTTAACAGTGCGGTTTAATGTCGCCGTAAATAACAACCCTCCAGGCTTTACCAAAGACATTGATGCTTCAACAAAAGAGTTTACATCTGCCACATGCTCTATCACTTCCATATTCAGTACAACATCAAATTGCTTGGCTTGTTTCGCTAAATTCTCAGCTGTAGTACACTGGTAATCAATATCCAACTTAGATTGCTTGGCATGCAAATTAGCAACACCAATATTTTTTTCACTAGCATCAATAGCAGTAACGTGAGCACCTAATCTGGCCATCGGTTCTGCCAAAAGTCCGCCTCCACAACCAATATCAACAATATCAAGTTCACTAAACGGTTTATGTAAGTGCTTAGCGACCATATCCTTGATATAGGTAATACGCGTGGGATTAAAAATATGTAATGGCTTAAACGGACCTTCTTGATCCCACCAGCTTTGAGCTAATTGAGAGAATTTTTCTACTTCTTGATCATCCACACTGGGACTAGACACGGTTTTACTAGACATTCTTGTATTTTTGTATTACTTAGACAGCGCAATTTTTTAACCCCTGGAGCCAATATACATCACGCCACTGTTACGTTAAATAAGCGTTTTATTCGGATCCAGGAACTAAAGCATATCGTTGATACTTAAGAAACACAATGGCAATTATTGTACAAAAATTTGGCGGCACTAGCGTAGCAAACATTGAACGTATAAAACATGTTGCTTCGCTGGTTAAAGAAGAAATCAACCGAGGCAATCAGGTTGTTGTAGTTGTGTCTGCAATGTCTGGCAAAACAAACGAACTCGTTGAATGGACTAACGCGGTTTCTGATCTCACGAGCCATGACTCCTTAAAAGAATATGATTCTATTGTTGCCTCAGGCGAACAGGTAACTGCCGGCTTACTAGCCCTTACATTACAAACCAACGGCCTTAAAGCACGTTCTTGGCTTGGATGGCAACTTGGCTTTAAAACCGACACCACTCATTCTAAAGCACGCATTGAGCACATCGATCGCGATGCTATTATCTCATCACTTAATGATGGGTATGTTGCGGTTATTGCTGGCTTCCAAGGCATTACCGAAGAAAATCGTATCGCAACCTTAGGTCGTGGCGGTTCAGATACTTCGGCCGTAGCACTTGCGGCAGCATTGGGTGCCTATCAGTGTGATATTTACACCGATGTCGACGGCATTTACACCACCGATCCTCGTGTGGTTCCCAAAGCGCGTCGTTTAAATAAAATTGCATATGAAGAAATGTTAGAAATGGCCTCTCTTGGGGCTAAAGTATTACAAATTCGCTCAGTTGAAATGGCTATGAAACATAACGTACGTGTGCGTGTGCTTTCAAGCTTTGAACCAGGCGAAGGAACCTTATTAGTCGATGAGGAGGAAGTTGTGGAAAGACGTTTAGTAACCGGTGTCACTTATAACCGTAATGAAGATCAAATTACACTTACTGGTGTACCCAACACGCCGGGAGTGGCAGCCAATATTTTTGCTCCACTAACGGAAAAAGAAATCAATGTTGACATGATTGTACAAAATGTCAGCCAAAGTGGTGACTATACAGACATCACATTTACTATTCCAAAGGCTGATACAAAATTAGCTATCGAGCAGCTTGAGGCAGTCAAAAATAATCTTGGTTATAATAGCCTTATGGTCAATGAAAACGTTGCCAAGGTTTCAGTCATTGGTGTTGGCATGCGAAGTCACGCAGGATTAGCCCAAAAAATGTTTCAGACGCTTGCCGATAAAAGCATTAATATTCTTGTCATCACTACATCTGAGATAAAAATCAGTATTCTTATTGACGAGGAATACGTGGAACTTGCATTGCGCGCACTTCACAGTGCATATGGACTTGACGCTACAAAGGAAAGCTAAGCAGAATTCTCGGCTATAACGTTCACTCAGCTAGCACAACGCTTAGCACTATATACAAAATATTATAATAAGAAGAGGGTTACTTGATCTTAGAATCATTATTGTGTATGAAATAGACATAATGATTTAATCCCATACCGTATCGGAGTACTTGCACCATGAGCAAAACAATTAGCGAAAAAATGGAAGAACACCAAGAAGACATCGCTAAAGAGTCAGAAAAAGTTCAGGAATTAATGACTCAGACCTCTACTGGTTCTGATCTCATGGAGTCATCTACAGTCATGGCATCTTCAGATGAAATGCAGGATCTTATGGGAGCCATAGATGATCCACAAGCCAATGAGCAAGATAAATTCTTGATGGGTAAATATATGGGCCAAATGCTCCAAACTGACCCTGCAAACGGTTTAATGAATTACGCAAATTATTTACGTGATGTTGCAGCAAACCCAGACTATGCAGATCGCAAAGTTTACTTCTCATCCATTGCAGAAGCCGCTGTAAAACTACATAAATCTACTGTGTTTCAGGACTACGTGGTAAAGTATAATGCATTTGAAGCAGATGAATCCCCTGAGGCCGAACAAACTCGTCGTGCTATGGAAGAAATGAGTGAAAAAATGCGCCAATGGATTGAAGGTGACGAGGCCGTTAACTGATCATTTACTTTTTACAGTTATACTAATATTTTGATGATTGTTCTACAGGGGGGACAGATCAACAATGGAAATGGTCGAATCTATATTAGAACAACTTAAAAATGCAGGAGATCCAGCCTGGATAGTGTTTGGCGCACTGGTACTGTTTATTTTTCTTATCATTATTATTCGCTCAATATTACAAACTGTTATTATTATGGCCATATGCGCTCTATTGGCGCTTGGAGCTTATTATATGGCAACCGGTGAACTGCCCAATATGCCCAATATTAGCCTAGGAAATGGCATGAATACTGGAAGCATTACTGATGACAGCAGCTCATCTGGCAGTCGTGGCCTTGGAGAAGTTGGCTTTAGTAAAAACACATCCACAAGCGATGCCATCAATAAAGCAAGAAAAGATCGTAAAAATTCATCGTCAGATGACACAGAGGACGACTCATCCTCCGCCGAAGAAGCCTTGATAGATGCACTTATCGAAGAAATTCTTCCATAACTATCTATCGCACCAATCTGAATCCATTATATGTCTATTTCTTTTCAAACGATGGTATTTCGTTTTTCGCCTTCGCTCTAAGACGCTTTGATAATAAGCATAAACCACACTGCCCTTTGGCTTAATTCACAATTAGTCTAACGTTTCTATTAAACTAACCATCGTATCGGTTAGTTTTTTGAGCTCTTTTTCAGTAATCGTAAATGCAGGCATCACATAAAGAACATCACCAAATGGTCGCAACCAACACCCATGCTCAACTGCCTTTGTACGCATCGACACAATATCTTGCCACGAGGCATCATGTAATTGCACCACACCAATGGCACCTTTAACCCTCACATCAGCTACACGTTTGTGGACCTTTAATGAAGACAAGGCGTCATATAAGTACGTCTCAATATTAGCTACTTGTTCAAGTCGTGACTCTTGTTCAAACAAATCCAGTGATGCATTGGCAGCTGCACATGCAAGTGGATTGGCCATATAAGTGGGGCCACTCATAAGCGCATCCTCTAATGTTTGCGAGTCAAAAGCTTCATAAATCTCTTGCGTAGCTATTGTTGCCGCCATTGTCATGGTACCACCGGTTAATGCCTTTCCAACGCACATAATATCGGGAATAATCCCAGCTTCATTGCAGGCAAACATATGACCTGTTCGACCAAATCCAGTCATCACCTCATCTGCTATGAATAGCACATCATGTTCTTTGCATAAGCGATGTATTTCTGCAACCACATCTGAAGAATGAAATTTAAGTCCCCCTGCACCTTGCACTAAGGGCTCTATAATAACACCGGCAATCGTATGTTTTAATTGTTCTAATAACGCTTCAAACTCAGCAAAACCATACTCGCCACTTGGAAGCTTCATCGAATATTGCCTAGGCATATATTCATGAAATAACTTATGCATACCTTTTTCTGGGTCACATAATGACATGCACCCCATTGTGTCACCATGATAAGCATTTTCAAAGGTAACAAATTTACTACGATGTTTAATTCCTTTGTTACGCCAATATTGCACTGCAATTTTTAATGCAGTTTCCACTGCAGTTGACCCTGAATCTGTCAAAAACACTTTATCCATCTTCGTCATATCAGCCAAGCGTTTGCATAAAAGTGCCGCTGGCTGGTGAAGGTTTCCTGCAATCATAACATGTGGCATCACATCTAGCTGCTTGTGCATCGCCTGAATAATATGCGGATGATTATATCCATGGCACGCAGTCCACCACGATGCCACACCATCTACAAGCTTGCGGCCATCATCTAAAATAATTTCACACCCCTTCGTTCCTGAAACAGCTAGAGGCTCAGGTGCAATACTACTTTGCGTGTATGGCGGCCAAAGATGCCGCTTCCCTATATTGGTCCAGTGCCCTTTAGGAACTGGCACAGCTTTTTTCTTTGCAGGAGACTTCTTGTTCATGGCCTTGAGTTGTCATTCCAAGTCGGGTTAATAGTTTTATATCATCAGGTTTTTCATTATTGGGTGCTGTAAGCAATTTTTCTCCATAAAAAATGGAATTTGCTCCAGCAAAGAAACACAACGCTTGCATTGTATCTGACATTGTTTCTCTGCCTGCAGATAAACGTACATAAGACCTTGGCATCATAATTCTAGCAACGGCAATCGCACGAATAAAATCCAAGTCATCCACTTGTTCTTTCTTTTCAAAAGGTGTGCCTTTGGATGGAACTAATCGATTAATCGGCACTGACTGAGGATGTTGCTTCAAATTCGCTAATGTCATCAGCATGGATGCCCTATCATCAACGGACTCTCCCATTCCCACAATACCGCCACAGCAAGTCTTTAAACCGGCTTCTTGAATGTTTTCCAGCGTATCCAACCGATCCTGAAAAGTACGCGTGGTAATAATGTTGTTATAATAATCTTCTGAGGTATCAATATTATGGTTATAATAATCCAATCCAGCATCTTTTAACTGGGATAGCTGTTCGGTCTTGGCCATACCAAGGGTCATGCATGTTTCTAATCCCAAATCCTTAACCGCAGATACCACTTCTTTCATTTGTGGCAAATTACGGTCATTAAGATTTCGCCATGCGGCTCCCATACAAAAACGTGACGCCCCTGCATCTTTAGCAGCCTGAGCAGCATTCACTATTTCTTGAGTATCAACCAATGCCTCTTTCTCTACATCTGTTTGATAATGTGCAGACTGAGGGCAATATTTACAATCTTCAGGACATGATCCAGTCTTTATACTCATCAACGTACTTAATTGAACTTCATTTGGATCAAAGTACTTACGGTGTATAGAAGCAGACTCAAACAGCAAATCGTTAAACGGCTTATTGAATAATTGTTCAACTTCTTCTTTGCGCCAATTATGACGAATCTCATCCTTTATTTGCGTAATAGACATGACTTGGTTATATATACCTTCTAAAATATTCAAAATAGTGCCCTTTATAGCAGCATTGCAACCAAATAAAAGTGTTAAATCATGAAAACTCTGGAAGCTGAACTTGGCGAACGCCTGCAGCTAGCGGAAAATCGCACACAGAAACGAACATTAACAAGCCATGACAACCTTCTGTCATTTGGTGATAATGACTATTTTAACCTATCTCAACACCCTGATGTTATTTTAGCTAGCACACAAAATGAGCATATAGCTCGATCTTCACGATTGCTAGACGGCAACCATCCTGCATATACGGCCCTAGAGTCATTACTTAGTCACTATAAAAAAACAGAATCTGCACTTGTGTTTGGCAGTGGCTACTTGGCCACCTTAGGGGTTATTACGAGCATAGCAGGGCCAGGTGATCTCATATTGGCCGATAAACAAATTCATGCATGTGCTATTGATGCAATGCGTCTTTGTGGGGCAACATTTAAACGCTTTTCTCATAACAACGCTTCTGCTTGCGAACATTTACTCTCTAAATACCGTAAATCTTATAAACATTGCTTCATCTTAACCGAAACCATTTTTAGTATGGATGGTGATGTCGCACCACTGGATGAACTATTTTCTTTAGCTAACAACCATGATTGCATACTGATCACCGATGATGCACACGGAATTGGCATAACAGACAACCACATGCAACAGCATAAAGCACATATTCAAATTGGCACTATGTCAAAAGGACTTGGAAGCTATGGCGGATATGTTTGTGCGCCTAAATACGTTATTGATTATCTTATAAATCACGCACGAAGTTTTATATTTTCTACATCCCTGCCCTATAGTGTTATTGCTGGAGCACTCAAGGCACTTGAATTACTCATAGCAAACCCTCAATGGCCCAAAGAACTGCTAACAAAAGCCCAATATCTTGGAGATCTACTTGAAATTGATCATGTTCAATCACCTATTATTCCATATATTGTTAATCAAAACGACACAGCCTTGGCATTAAGTAAAGCGTTGTTAAAACATGGAATATACGTACCGGCAATTCGACCACCAACGGTACCTTCTAATACAGCTAGATTACGTATTAGTGTTTCACTCAGGCATACGGATGATGACATAATGTTACTGTGCAACACCCTTAAACAATTGCGAGCAACATTATGAATAATAAGCATAATACTCTCACATGCAGTGGCTGGGGAATGATGCCATCATCGCTTGATGCGCTTGTTACATCATCTAACAATATAAACTCCATGGCTCACCGGTCATATAATGCACTGCTCAATAGTCTTCCAGAAAACACACATTATGATACTGCAATAGGATGGAGCCTGGGTGGGCAGATATTATTGCGTTTAATTTCTGATCACAAAATCACATGCAATACTCTCATTTTATTTGCCACACCATACCAATATGTAGCAAATGATAACTTCAAACATGCCACTGCAATTGATGATTTCTCTCATTTTGCTAAGCAACTATCCGCCAACCCACAAAAGTTGCTACATCGATTCTCAATGTTAGTTGCAAAAGGCCACCATAACGCTAAGGATATTATTAAACAGCTTAAACCAGCACACCAACAACTTTATCCACATTTAGAGTATTGGCTAAAACAATTAGGTTGCTTTTCTTGCGATCAACTTACCTCTTTTAGTAATGAAAATATCACCACTGTTCACATTATACATGGAACAAACGATATAGTTGTTCCATTTGAACAAGCCACATCATTAGCAAGCTTATTTGATACTGCAACCATTCATTCTATTGAATCATGTGGTCACGCTCCCCATCTTGTCTCATCTGAACTTACAGCTTCACTTATATTATGACGTATTTTGCTCCTAACGATCACATTGGCATTCAAACACAGTTCAGTCGTGCTGCTGCAATGTACGACAACCACTGCCAAATTGGTAAAAAAGTCATCCAACAGAACATTGCATATCTGTTACCAACATGCACCAATATGTCTGAGGTAACTATTCTTGATCTTGGCTGTGGCACAGGACTGTTTGCCAAAGAAATTCAACACCATTTGAATACCGCAACAATCTATCAATGTGATATAGCGCCCTCTATGGCATCAGAGGCATTCAATCACAACACCAATACCTTTATCGCAGACATACACCAACTTCCGATTAGAAAAGAGTCTTTTACACATCTTGTATCGCATATGGCACTTCAATGGACCCATTTATCCGAAGAATTATTTACACAACTTAATTCCTATTTAAAACCAGGCGGCCACGCCCTATTTGCATTTCCAACTCAAGGAACATTGCATGAATTATCCGAAAGCTTTGAAGCCATCGGCCTAAAACCTCCTGTAAACAATTTCATTAGCAATCAAAAACTTACATCGCTATTTTCATGTATTAACACCATACCAACCATTTCTGAGCATCACTATACAAGCCATCATGCCGATATTATTGACTTAATGAGACACTTTAAATCCCTGGGCGCAAATCATTTATATACACCCTCTGGGAATATGCTTACTAAACAGAAGCTTGGAAAAGCAAATTCCTACTACATCAACCGTTATGGTAATAATAAGACGATAAACGCAAGCTGGAATATTAGCTTTGTACAATGGAGAAAAGCCCAATGACAAAACGTATTTTTATAGGTGGAATTCATACTAACATTGGTAAGACCTTTATTACATGCAAACTACTTGAATACTACAACAAAACCACATCACGCGCACTGGGACTAAAACCGGTTATTAGTGGATTTGATACAACAAATCCGCAAGAAAGTGATAGCTACCAACTGATCACTTCACAAGCACTACCTTATAATGACAGCACTCTGAATTTAGTATCTCCATGGCGATTAACAGAACCGTTATCACCCGATATTGCAGCCAGAAAAGAAAATATCATATTACCTTCAGATGAAATCATTCAGTATTGCCTCAACCCTACAGTCAATAATCCAGACATCGAGTATATATTTATTGAGGGCGTAGGAGGAATCATGGTACCATTAACTAACAACTTTACATGGTTGGATCTGATGGTTGCCAGCAAACCTGATGGATTAATATTAGTCTCAGGAAGTTATCTTGGAAGCATTAACCATACACTTCTAACATACCACACTCTCATTTCATCTAAAATTCCTGTTACAGCAATCATTCTAAACGAAAGTGATGTAGATAGTGTTGATATGACCGATACCGCTCAAACACTTAAAAATTTCTGCTCCTGCCCCATTTTGCTATGTTACCGCAATGACAACTATGGTACTACTATTGAAGAGCTAAGCAATATACTTATGCAATGCATCAACAACTAGCTCGCTATTATCTTTAGCTTTCTTGTATATGTCATGGGTGGAGTTATCAATACTCTTTTTAGCGCCTGTTTCCTCTAAAATCCTGGCAAATTCTGACAATTTCATAGCCCCAAGCTGAGCACTCGAAGACTTTAAAGGATGAGCACTGACACGAAGTTTGTCAGGATCATTTGTTTCAAGAGCAACCTCTATCTGTTCTAATAATTCATCAACGCTACGAATATAGGATTCAATCATACGATCAAAATTATCTCCAGTGAAATTCTTAAGATTATCTAACACATCAGTATCAATAACTATACTGCCATCTGCAGACTCTTTCTTATCATCAGAAGCCGCATGAGTAACAACCTCAGAAACATCTTCTTTACTAACTTCATCTTCTTTACTAACCGGACCTTCTTCAAGCAATTGCTCCGAATGCTTAACCCATTTAACAAGCTTTACACGTAAAGCTTCAACTGTTACTGGCTTTGCAACATAATCATCCATTCCTGATTCTAAACATTTCTCTCGATCACCCTTCATCGCATTTGCCGTCAGAGCAACAATCGGCCTGTCTTTTAATAACTTTTCTTCCATGCGTTTTTTAAGCTTACCAGCCAGTTCATAGCCATCCATGATTGGCATTTGACAATCAATAAAGTGAATATCAAAACTATTTCCTTGTTCATATTGTTCTTCAATTATTGTCAAAGCCTCTTTACCATCAGATGCCTCAACAACATCACATTTCATTTTTTCAAGCATTGCTCGAGCA
>CALCTU010000014.1 GCA_937907045.1 uncultured Alphaproteobacteria bacterium | reverse complement strand
CCCAAGACATAATTAGCAGAGGTAAGCATCCAATCGTTAGCAGCAGCGTCAGAAGATGCCGTAGTATTGAGGCTAGACAAACCAGCACAAGGACACACGGTGTTAACAACATCGACAGAAGGTAAATCGTAGTTCCTGTCGTTTCCCAAAAGATAGTAGGGAACTTCTCTTTTATAATACTCAACCAAGTGAGTATCATTTGCTTTAAAGTCTTCATAACTTATTATATACTCCGGTCTTTTTTTAAAAACTTTTTCCATTGCAATAGTTTCACCACCTATCAATGGAACGATACTTGCGTAATTCATTAGTGAGGCACCGTATGTTTCACAAGATATTCATCTACTTTAACTTTAGGCACCCAACCTAATTCGCTGATTGCAGTTATATCTGCAGTATTATCTTGAGCTTCACAAGCATCTCCATCAGTAACTTCAATGCCTTCCCAACCAGCTATATAACCTAGTTCTTCTACTGAATTGCCGACACCAGTTCCAATATCATATGCTGGTTTTAATAATCTAATATCACTCATCATAAGTAAAACTATTGCGTCAACAACATCACTAACGTGTACAAAATCTCTTATGTGTCTCGTTAAGTATTTAACAGTACCACTTATAAGTCTACCAATTAACATAGTATCTCTTGCACCTTCACCATAAACTGTAGTAAATCTTAGTGCTACTTGATTCTGCATTGCGGTTTCTTCATTTACCTTTTTACTTATACCATAAGGTGACAGCCACCAATTATGTATACATGATGATGATGCATATAATAATGGTATATGATTATAACCACATATCTTTTGAATGTTTGTAGTATTTACTACATTATTTTTCCAATACCTTTGCGGATCCTCTAAGCTTGCTCGTACATCAGCATAAGCTGCAAGGTGTATTACATAATCAACACCGTTAATATCAAAGTCTTTGATGCATTTTGGTGGATCTTGTCTTAAATCCCATTCAGTAATTTCATGTCCATCATTTATAAGTCTTGTTTTTAAGTGGCTACCTATAAAGCCACGTGATCCTGTTAGTGCTATCTTCATACGAAAAAGTCCTCCAAAGTAGTTTCATTCTTTTCATTATAATTTAATGTTTTATTTATGATGTCGTTATATACTGTCTCAGCATCACAATGTTCTTTCCAAAATTCATACATCATGTTTCTCCATGCATTTCTCATTACATTGTCATTTGCAAGAGTAATCATTTGTGAACAAACTTCTTGTGCATTTGATGCATCAACAGCTAATGTACCTGTATCTTTACATTGACTTATTGGCTTACCTTGCTTTCTATGTATTACATTATCACAAAAGTGTTTATGGAATAGAGGTATTACCCCTGCTGCAAATGAATCAGTATGACAATACTCGACGTTATCACCATATATATCTTCTTTAAAATACATGAGATCAGAACCAAATGCACCAAGACTCATACGTTCCATCATTTCAGAATGTGTATACGCTCCATATAAGTATGCACCTTCACCAGCTTTTTCCCATCCATAATCAGGATGTTT
>CALCTU010000013.1 GCA_937907045.1 uncultured Alphaproteobacteria bacterium | reverse complement strand
TGTACCTCCTTTGAAAGCTGGTAGACAAAATCCTTGAGGGTATCCGCATCCACATTTTGAGGTTTATTGCTGTTGTCTAAGCTTTCGCAATAGCGCATAAGGCGCTTTACATCAAATTGATATCCTTCAATGGTGTTCTCAGACAATCCTTGCTCTAAACGCAAATAATATCCATATTCTTCCAAAGCTTTTTTCCATTGCATACCCAAAAATACGGATTGATTGACTAGAGTTTATTAGTTTTGAGCAAAATATCATATGGATATCACCATCATTAACGGACCAAACCTCAATTTACTTGGTAAACGCGAGCCTGAAGTTTACGGCTCACAAGGTTTTGAAGGGTATTTAGAAGCGCTCAAAGCAGGCTACCCTAATATTGATATTACTCATGTGCAATCCAATATCGAAGGCGAAATAATAGATGCACTTCACGCAGTCGGCTTTTCTGCTGATGGGATTATCCTCAATGCTGGTGCTTATACACACACTTCTGTTGGAATTGGCGATGCCATAAAAGCCATAGAAACCCCTGTGGTGGAGGTACATATTTCAAACACCTTCTCTCGTGAAGACTTTCGACACACTTCTTTTATTACGCCTAATGCTAAGGGATTAATTCTCGGTTTTGGCTTAGATGTGTACCGCTTGGCTGTTGAAAGCTTTACTGCCAAATAATTAAACTGGACGGTGACGGTTTCCTTTTGTCAGAGATCTTTGAATAAACCAATCTACCAACTTATCCGGCAGGTAGTTTGCAACTACTTTAAACATAAACGCATTCTTATGAACGATATAGCGTGTTTTGGGATACTTTTTTGTAATACACTTTAGGATTATATTTGACGTTCGCGTTACAGGTAGAGCGTTTTTCTCTATGTTTTCAATCATTTTATCAGCTTTTTGCAAGATGTCATAGTAGTCTGTATCTGCAAATTGGGCCATGCTTTTTATGTTCTTGCTCCAAATATTTGTCTTGATGGGCCCAGGTTCTATAGCCAATACCTTAATGCCATAGCGCCGCAATTCTCTCCTGTAAACGTCTGTCATGCTCTCCAAAGCGTGTTTTGAGATTGAATAAGCGCCGTTGAAAGGAGAGCTGAATAATCCAGAGATAGAACTTATGTTAATGATCCTCCCAGGAGTTCCCTTAAAGTCAGGTGAAGTGCCAAGTAGGGGTAGGAACGTATTGGTGATACGTCGTACGGACTTTAGGTTGATATCCATCTGTTTTTCAAAATCTGATTCTGTGACAAATTGTAACGGGCCGGGTACAGCAATGCCTGCATTGTTGATGAGTGCATCTATACGGTCACATGTTTTAAAAACAACCTTAGCTGCTTGGTTTACCGCATTCTGATCCATTACATCAAAAATAAGTGGAGTAAAACGCTGGGGGTATGCTTCTGTAAGTGATTTGGCATCTGCTTCTTTGCGCACACTTCCGTAAATGTGATAGCCTTT
>CALCTU010000012.1 GCA_937907045.1 uncultured Alphaproteobacteria bacterium | reverse complement strand
TTCTTATGTATTAATAAAGTGAGTAGGAAGTGCCTATATAGTCACGGTATTTACTGACATGCAAGGCATTCCTCAAAATTATTGGCTGAAGCTGCAATGGCTGGACGTTCGTACGAACCATCTTCTTGTGGCGTGCCATCTTCTGACTGGGTTCGTTTGAGTGAATAAACATTGGTAACGTTTTCATCTACCTTATGCGATACTTTTTCGGCGCGCTGGATAGAAGTTGAACGGCAATAATACAAACTTTTGCAGCCTTTTTTCCAAGCGTTAAAATGAATTTGATGTAAGTCTCGTTTATGGACGTCTCCGGGTAAAAACACATTAACCGATTGAGCTTGGCAAATAAAAGGAGTGCGGTCGGCGGCATGCTCTACAATCCAGCGCTGATCAATTTCAATGGCTGTTTTAAAAACGTCTTTTTCATTTTGATCCAAGAAGTCTAAATGTTGTACCGAGCCTTCATGGGTGGCAATGGATGACCATGTGTCATCGTCATTTTTGCCTTTTTCTTCTAATAATTTTACCAAGTTTTTGTTGCGTACCACAAACGAACCGGTAAGGGTTTTTTGGGTAAAACTGTTAGCAGCAAATGGTTCAATTCCGGGTGAAGAATTGCCGCAAATAATGGAAATAGATGCTGTTGGAGCAATGGATAATTTGTGTGTAAAGCGTTCCATTAGTCCAGCTTCTTCTGCATCGGGGCAGGCACCGCGTTCGTAGGCTAGTTTAACTGAGGCTTGGTCGGCGTGGTTGCGAATATGTTCAAATATTTTTTTATTCCATACTTTTGCCATAACCGATTCCATGGGAATGCTTTTTGATTGCAAAAATGAATGGAATCCCATGACGCCAAGTCCAACACTACGTTCGCGCATGGCAGAGTAGGTGGCTTTACTCATGGAGTCTGGAGCGTTATTAATAAAGTCTGTCATGACGTTATCAAGCATGCGCATGACGTCTTCAATAAATTGCTCGTCACCTTTCCATTGTTCGTATGTTTCTAGGTTTAATGAAGACAAACAACAAACAGCGGTGCGCTCATTATTTAGGTGATCCATGCCGGTAGCTAGCGTAATTTCGCTACATAGGTTGGATGTTTTTACTTTGAGGCCAAGGCGTTTATATGATTCTGGAACATTTTTATTGATGTTATCACCAAATAATAAGTATGGCTCTCCCGTTTCAACGCGTGTTGTTAGTAATTTAACCCATAAATCACGTGCTTTTATGGTACGTATAGGGCTGCGATCCTTAGGGCTTCGTAAGCACCAGTTGCCATCATTCTCAACGGCGTGCATGAATTCATCTGGGATAACCACGGCATGGTGTACGTTAAGTGCTTTGCGGTTTGGGTCGCCTCCTGTTGGGCGACGGATGTCAATAAATTCTTCAATTTCAGGGTGGTCTATAGGTAAGTATACGGCGGCGCTTCCACGGCGTAGTGATCCTTGGGAAATGGCAAGGGTCATAGAATCCATTACTTTGATGAATGGAATGATGCCAGATGTTTTGCCGTTTCCACGGACAGACTCATTGATTGAGCGTAGATTTCCCCAGTAGCTTCCGATGCCACCACCGCGTGAGGCTAGCCAGACATTTTCGTTCCATAGGTCAACAATGCCATTAAGGCTGTCCTGAGACTCGTTTAAGAAGCAAGAAATAGGAAGTCCTCTGGTAGTGCCGCCGTTGCTCAGAATGGGAGTTGCAGGCATAAACCACTGATTGCTCATATAGTTATATAAACGCTGTGCATGTGCTTCATTGTCACCATAGTGGCTGGCAACGCGTGCAAAAAGTCCTTGGAAATTTTCTCCTTCAAGAAGGTAGCGGTCCGCAAGTACCGCTTTGCCGAAGTCAGACAGATTGTCGTCACGTGAATGATCAACGGTGATGGTGGTTATATCAACTGCCATGGAAAATCCCCTTTGTATTTGTCTATTTTTACCTATAGCAACCTAAAAAGTGGGTTTTAGGTGAAACATGATACGGTCTGTTTGCTTGTTGCTATTGTCCTCATTGTACTGCTCCAAATCATCCATGTCTACATCATTTTGTATATTTTTTTTCTTGACCCCCTATATATAGTATGTATAGGCGTGAGCAACTAAGCCACTGAGGCTAAGCAGGTTATGTTGCGAGTTGGCGTATTGGGTGATGATGCGAAGATTGTGCTCAATAAAGAATGGTCTTGGCAGTACATCAGTTGGACTGGAGATTATATCGATGATGGTGGGTGCTAGCAATCCTCTTTTTGAAAATCCTGTGGACAATATTGTGGATAACCAAAATAGTACTTATAAGACAGATGGTTCGATAAAAAAGAGTCAATTTATGCTGGCCTTTTGCTAGTAATGCTGTATAAAGAGCGTCCCTCCTATAAGAGTGATGTTTTTTGACTTCTTTTTTAGGGATTCTGCCACTTTAAAGAAATAAATTGATAAAGGATAATATTATGGCTATTGCTGCAAATTTAGGGTTCCCTCGTATAGGTGCTAAACGAGAGTTAAAAAAAGCGGTAGAATCGTATTGGAAGGGTAATATTACCGAAGGTGAACTTGCTACAGCTGCTAAGCAAATTCGTGAAGGTAATTGGGAATTTCAAAAGAAAGCCGGATTAGATTTTATTCCATCAAATGACTTCTCATACTATGACGACAAGGGCTTGGATACATCTGCTCTTGTTGGTGCTATTCCTGATGTGTACAACCATCAAGGTGGTGATGTTGGTTTGGCAACTTACTTTGCAATGGCACGTGGTGCTCAGACAGATAGCGTGGATGTAAAAGCTATGGAGATGAGCAAGTATTTTGATACAAACTACCACTATATTGTTCCTGAGTTCAGTAAAGGGCAACGTTTTGCGTTATCTGCAACAAAGATTTTTGATGAATTCAAAGAAGCAAAAGCTCTTGGTATTCAAACACGTCCTGTGATTATGGGTCCTATTTCTTACCTTTTATTAGGTAAATCTAAGACAGAAGGATTTAACCCTATTTCATTGCTTGATGGTTTACTAGAAGTATATGTAGAGTTGTTACAAAAGCTCCAACTAGAAGGTGCGACCAATGTACAGATTGATGAGCCTTGCTTAGTACTTGACCTAGAAAATGACGTATTGGATGCATATAAAAGTGCATTTGAGAAATTAGCGGCTGTATCGGGTCTGTCGGTTCATTTGGTGACTTACTTTGGTGATATGCGTAGTAACTTGGA
>CALCTU010000011.1 GCA_937907045.1 uncultured Alphaproteobacteria bacterium | reverse complement strand
TTTAAAAATAATTCTTTCTGCATCTGTTAAAAGCGTTGAATCAATATAATTTGAAATATTAATCTCAACAGTCATTTTTTTTGTTTGTTCTGTATCACGATACAAACCAATATACCCGACTTCAGACGATAAGTTTTGAATCCTTCTGATAAAATCTGCTTTCTCTTCACCTAACTTTGTTACGTTGGCCTCATATTGCTTTGCAACAAATTCTGAATCACCACCGCTAAACATCCAAAAAATTACCCCAAAGAATACGATTAAATATATCCAATGCTTAGGTTCTAACTTTTCTTGTTCCGTTTGTTCAGGTTTTTTGTCTTCTGCCATATATTGCCTATGTTGTTATTTTTAAGACATAAATGCCCTTTTTAAAATTTGTATTACAACATAGCACCCTATTCAGATTTTTAATTTAAGTCAATGCGATCTCCTGTGAGTTTGATTTCTGAACCTGTAATAAGTATAGATGACTCGCCATTTTTTAATTCAATTTGTGCATCTACCATTGTTATATTTGATGCACCGATAACCAATTCAATGCGGCCAGCACTATTTACATTAGCTGTTAATACATGATTTTCTCTATCATATTGCGTAACTGTGCCATCTTTATAAATGGTTTTATGAATCTCTGGACTATCAGCAGGTGCAGAATGTGCTTGCCGATAAATAGACGGTAATATAACCGCCTGGTTTATTTCTCCTGAAGGAGCAAGAACAATTACCTGTTCGCCAATTTCAGGACACCACCAGGTATTATCAAAACTAGCTCTTCGGGCAAGCCAAGGTAGCCATTCCGTAGTAATATCACCAATTTGCACCCGTAATTTAGCATTTGGGTAATCGGCCTCAACAACTTTTCCTATTTGAATCAAATTGCTAATACGCCTGTCCAAATCCATCAATGTATAATGGTCTTCCATCATGCGGGTAACTCACCATCCAATATTGTATAATCTTGTTCAAATTCTTCACCGACTCTTGGCACATAACCAATAAATATAGTTTCAGGTCTAACACCTTCACCATCCCACACAGAATCACCAATATCAAATTGCTGCTCCCATTCAACAAGCCAGACATCATAAGCATCAAGCTCAGGGCTGAACTGGTCAGGGCCTATTGAAACAACTCTTGATAATCGGGTTTTCATGCCAAAATTCTTGTTATGAACAACCCTGGCAACCTCAATAGCTAGTTCCCGAACTCGTATCTGTCCATTATCGGCAGCATTTACAATAACTCTAGCTTCAAACCGTCCGGTTAACGCTAATTGTTCAGTTGCAGGATCATCACCAAAATCTAAAGATGCTAAATCAACAAAAACAGCAGGAACAGCTATTGCCGTTTGCAGTTTTGGATAAGAACCAGATGTAGCAATGCTGGCAATATTGCTGGTTATCTCAAGCAATATTGCATTATGTAAATCTTCAATAAAGCTCATGATTTCTGTACCAAAAACTTAAGTTCCCGTTCAAACAACACTTCAAAACGCTGCATAACACCATTATCCAGAAATCTTTCGATAATCTCAGAACCTTCAGGCTCTAAAGGTACGGTTAATTCACGAATAGGAAGGCGTGTTTTACGTTTCCTTCTGTAAATTCCTGTATGACCACCCGGCATTGTAGCCACGAACGCGCCTGGAAACTCATAATGCTTAACCTTAGCGCCTTTTTTTGTTTGCCTTGGTTTGCCAACTTTAGTAGCAGTTACTCCACCAAGCCTGGCAAGCACCTGTGATCTAAGTTGTCTACGGCTGGCTTTTAACACCCGCAAACGCTCACGCACTATTTTTTGAGTAATACGCCGATTTTTACTAATTTCACGAGTAGCCTGGGTGCGAAGCCAAAGAGCAGTTTTGTTCAGTGACCGCATG
Source organism: uncultured Alphaproteobacteria bacterium (assembly GCA_937907045.1). Classification (GTDB taxonomy): domain Bacteria; phylum Pseudomonadota; class Alphaproteobacteria; order Rickettsiales; family UBA6187; genus CALCTU01. Next base: position 5,042 of record CALCTU010000011.1, on the reverse strand, counting down.
GAAGCTACGACCACCTGCTTTTCAGTACCTCTTAAATCAGCAATAATATTGCCAATATTTTTTGCACCTTCTACATCAATTGCAAATAACCTGCTCATGCCATTACTAATCCTTCAATATCCCAGCTCTGTCTATCAAGATCACGAAGTGGCAAGCCTATAATCTGATATGATGTTCCATCAATTTTTATGATATCACCCTCTGTAGGTTCGGCCACTTCTGCAATTAAAACTTCGAACCTGGCACGCTCACCAACCATATCAACATCGCCAGTTTCGTATTCCACATCTGATGCAAATTTTAAAACCCTGATATTAACAGGTTGTGAACCTGATTTTATATAAACTGCATTAACCCCTAAATGGTTAAAGCAATCATTCATCATAGTGCCAAGTAATTCTCTACTCATAGATTTTAAGTATTTGTAAGTTTTACAAGTACCGCAGGGCGATGACACATTGGAAGAGGATTTGATTGTGTATGAATATCTGTACCTCTTTCAAATTTACGTGATTCCTGTTTAGCGTAAATTGGCCTACCAAGTGTATTCACAGTTTCGTTAAAGTCAGCAGGAGCAAAATAAGTCCTGAAGGTTTCTTGTGTTCCCATTGGGAAAGCATGGCCTTCGTTTGCTGCAATGAAACGCCTGATAGTACCATCGGCATCACTGGCCTCACCGATATATTCTTTGAATATCAAGCCACCAAATGGGAAACCGTCACGCATGTCATCACGTAACGCCTGACCTTCACGCCATCTTTCATAGGCTTCTTTAACCTTGTCGTGGCTAGTTAAAGCATCAAAGAACTCAGGACTAACAAGAACACTAACGCTTGCCATTACTTCACCAAGCAAATTCTTTTCAATATGACGTTTTACTTCCAAACATTTATTTTTAACGTTGGTTGCTGCATTACCTAAAGCAAAATTGACAGATTTTGGTGTAATTTCAAATTCATCAAATAGGTTCAGCAATTCTGAGCCATCTGCGTCTAAAATTATGCCTTTCAATGCGCCAATGCGTAAATGCTCTAAGGTAATGGCATGTTTGTTACGCATTGCCTGTAGATGTTCATTAATTACATCAGATAGTGCTTCTAGTTGGTTTTCCTGACCAAAAGCACGGATTCCTTGTACTTCTTCAGGCAACACAACATCATCATGTGGGATATGTGGAACACTAAAACTACGCAGTTTTCTTTTGCCATGCTTTCCAACAGTTCCAGGGCTGCCAACTGCTTGGGTAGGTAGCAAATTCAAAACACCGTTATTTTCTTCAACGGCAATCTGTCTTGTTCTAACCGGCTTGGGTCTAAAAATTCCAAGCTGTCCAACAAGGCCATAATTATTAGGCAATATGTTAATTGCAGCAGTTAATTCCGTCATGGAAAAAGCTGCATCATCAAAAGGGTTATTCATAGGCATGATAAAAATCTCCAAATTATAGTGAATAGTTAAGGGTCTGTAGAAAAAGCCAAGCGGTGAATAGCGATAAGCGGAAGTTAAAATCTACAGCCAAGCTATTCACTAATAATCACCACTTACGCATCTTTACGCAGGATAATTCCTAAAGCTCTTAAATCTTCGAGCCCCTTTCTTAGCTTATTAGCTGGAATATTGGCAGGCCATATAAGGGCGTCTTCTGCAACAAGAGAGTGGCGTGCTATAATCACAGTCTTTTTCTCTTCAGTAGTTGCATCTACTTCCTCAATAGCAATACCATAAGCATCACCTTGACCATCACTGGCACCAGGGTTTATTTGAATGACCTGCATGGTAGAGCCATGCATGGCAACTACCATTCCAGGGGTTAGAGTTTGACCCAATTCAACCGTAACTTCGTCACGGGAGTAATGCTGGTCTTCCTCAAGTTTTATCAGATCGCCCAAACGATCCGGTTCAGTTAATACATTAGGCATAACATCCTCTTTAATTAATGGTTAAAAAGTGTGGAAATATTTATTTAGCTTCTGCGGCTTTTGCTTTAGCGGCAGCAACAAGTGGACTTTCCTTTGGCTTTTCAGCTTCCAGTGGCACAACAGATGATTGCATCTGAGTTCCACCATGTTGATTTTGCGCTACAAGAATTTGCATTAATTCATCTTTAGCCGTATCAACAGTTACATTACGGCTAACCAAATCGGCTAATTTTTCCGGCATTTGCGCTGTATTACAGATTTTGGCAAGCTCAATAACTTCAGCACGATAAGTCTCTCGGCCTTTATTCTCTGCCTCTGTTTTTAAAGCATTGATATCAGTAGATGAAACAAAGACTGTAGCATTTGGGTTTTCCGCCTTGTCTTCAGAGTCATTGGCAGACACACCTGTAGTTGCTTCAATTTCTGCACTGTTATTTTGCGATACGATAGTTTTATTAGTCATAGCTGTGCTTCCTAATTTTGGTTGAAATTTTTGAGTCATAAGTTCTAAAACTTGTGGCAGCGTCAGTAGATCATCAGCCAACCCTGCGCTTATCCCATCTGATCCGAAGAACAAACCAGCCTCCGTATTTTGTACATTGACAAAAGTGATATTTCTGTTTCGAGAAACTAATTGGATAAACATTTCATAAAGACGGTTGACCTCTTTTTGTAAAACCTGAGCACCTTCATCGGTTAAAGGCTCATGCGGATTAAGGTCATTTTTTCGATTACCGGCAAATATTGTTGTGACCTTAATTCCTTGTTTTTCATCAAAGGAAGATTGATCAATATGGCTTGCTAAAACTCCAATACTGCCAATGCCACCGGTTCTACTGACAAATATTTTTGCCGCAGATGATGCAATTGCATAGGCTGCCGAAAATGCTTCTTCATTCGCAACAGCCCATATAGGTTTTTTATTTCTAGCAGTGAAAATTTCATCAGCTAAATCAAACAATCCGGCAACTTCACCACCGGGAGAGTCAATATCCAGCAATATGGCATTCACTTCCGAGTCATCTAATGCTTGTGATAACAACTCGGAAAGCAGTTCATAGCTGGTAAATCCAAAAAACTCATCGAATATACCGGCACGTTTGCTAAGCGGGCCATGAACAGGAATTACAGCAATACCGTTTATCACGACAAATTGTCTTCTGTTATTATTGCCACCAAAGTCCAGCATTTTAGCATCAGCAAGCGGTTCATTTGCTTTTGAAACCAGATAATCAAATGCTTTTCTCTCCAGCATCATTGGTCTGCCTGATATCAGGCCATGTAAAGGCTGTGATTTATCCATTATTTATCCCTTTTAAGATTGGTTTTCATCATCATTAGAATCGGCAGGTAATATCGATTCTTTGGCAAGTCGTGGGTCAGTACCATGTACAAGCCCTAGTGCATCAGCTCTTTCGTTATCGCTAGCTATTTCACGATCAATTTCTTCCACGTCACCACCCATACGTGAAACAATTTCCGATCTACTGGTAAATCCACTTCTTACCGCAAGTTCATTGGCTTTTTGGTCTTTTAGAGGGTCAACCCACTCAAATCCTTGTGGAATCCATTTAACTCTGCAGTGTTTTCTAGAATCACCTGGTAAATCAATAGCACCTGATAGAATTGCCAACTGTAACCACTTATTCCATACCGGACGGCATAGCTGAAATATCATTATATGCCGTTGCAGCATTTGGCATTTACGGCGAAACTCAATTAAGCCAGCACGTATGGACGAAAAGTTCACCTGCGTTAAGTCACCGGTTAACTGCTCATAGGAAATTCCCATACCCATAGCGATAAAGCGCAGTTGCTGTCGCATAAAATTATCATAGCTTCCGCCAACATCTGACGGGCTAGAAAATTTTATATCCTCACCAGGTTCTAATAATTGCACCGTTCCAGGCTCAAGTTCTGCCAATGACAAACCATCTGCGTCAGGTTCATCTTCACCCATCAAATTTGCTTCAGGGTCAAGCCTGGTAATAAAGGCCGCGAACAAAGCCGCCGTTTTTTTGCGCACTAACTCAGCATCATCATATTGGTCAAGTTCATAGAGCTTCAACAATACTCTGCTAAGCCATGGTACACCTCGAATTTGGCCAATACGTAGCGATTTATAAATATGCAGAATTTCCGATGCTGCTATGCGTATAGGGTCATTATTACCTGTGATATCACTGTCACCAGGATGAAAAGGAAATAAATGATAAGCAACACGTTTACCTTGTTTGTTAAACTCAATCCCTGATCGTATCACGTTGCCGTTGGACAAAGTTTCGTTCTTTGAGGAGTCTAAGTGTTCGGATTCCAGAGCCTGCAATTGTAGAGGAACGACTAATCCTTCGTTTGATTTGGTTATTCTGAATCTTACGAAGCATTCGCCACCTTCTAAAATTGATGTACATATTAAAGCCTGCAATCCATAAAAATCATTTACTCCGTAAAAGTCAGCCTCATCCTTCCACTCGAGCCAAAGCTCTTGCACCTCTTCTTTAAAAACAGAATCAGGTGATTTTGACTGTGGCTTTATGCCGGTTCCAATGCAGTTAGAAACAATTGATTCAATAGCACTAAAAGCTGTTGGGTTATTCAGGGCAATTTTACGTGACCGCCTGCGCAATATATCCAGTGAGCCAAGTAACAAGCTGTTAATTGAATCGCTACTTGCTTGCCAGTTTCGCAAACGTTTACCTTGACCGGCACCATCCCAGGCATTTGCTATAAATTGTTTGAATCTTTTTTGTAATTTTGTAACAGGCTTTTTTCTCTTTTTAGAAAACAAGCCCATCATAAAACTCCTTTATTCGAAATAATCTGTATCCTGCGTTTATGTTTCTGACCCGCTGCTTTGACTACAGACTTAATTTGGTTGCGCAGTTTTAATAATTCATCAAGCTCAACTTCAGCATATTTTACCACATGACCATCATGTGCTACCTGCACGACACGCTCACCACTTTGCAGCTTATTGATTGCGTCTTGTACTGCCTGTAAATCTGCTTTTGTATAGGTCATAATTTATCCCATAAAACTGCTTCTGCTTTTTCGCTTGCGTGATTGGCGGCTAAGTGATTTAGGACTGTCATTTTTTGGAATGGGTGCAGAAATTTTTGTTTG
>CALCTU010000010.1 GCA_937907045.1 uncultured Alphaproteobacteria bacterium | reverse complement strand
TGTTTCATAGCCTCTTTTTTGCAGGTCTTCTATGAGGGTTTGGATAACGAGTTTGGGATAGACATGCGCCTCTCTTCCCTTTAGTCCTGGAAGCAGTGCGTATTGAATGTCGGGGGTGAGTTTCTTACCGTCATGAAGTAGTTGGCTTCCGGCAATGCCTGCAAACTTCATATGGCCATTGATATCTTGAATAAAGACATTATAAAAGCCAATACCGTTGTGAATATTGCAGGTAAATTGTGTATGTGCGTGTACTAGTTTTTCAATGGTCAGTGTGTCTGTTGGACCGAAGAGTTGTTGGAGGGTATGTTCATTAGCATATCTGGCAGTTATTTGTAATCGGTGCAAGTCTTCAATAAGTTCCGGTTGCATCGGCACCAGTTGTATATGCATGCTGGTATCGGGGTCGGTGTTTTCTAATTTATAAGTAGGTTGACGTAATCTGGCCCCCCTAGCTTTGCAGACCAGCTCCACGGTATTGTGATGACCTTCAGCGAATCGTATTTTCTGGAAGCCACCCATATCCTTGCCATGTACATTACCTTTGGTATTGGTGGCTAGTGGGTAAATATTGGTCATGCTTGGTTTTTTTGCAAGCAGGCCCTGGTGCTCAAGGTCTTCAAAAATATCGTTGTCGGCACTATTAAAAGAGCCGCATGCCAAGTCTTCAAAACATCGTCCTGGATCTGTACTTGGAACAAGGCAGCGTGTTTGAATGCCATCATGCCCAAGTTCTTTGGCAATAGGGGCTGTAAAGAAGACAGCTCTAAAGTTGTTACCTTTAGCTATTTGATCATTTTTGAATGCCGAGAATGTATCATTATTCATCCTGCATTCATGCATATGCGCAGCATCAGACATAATGAAGATATAGTCTTTTAAGATGGGATTATATTTGAGTCCTGTGATGTTTTTATCGCTCAAGAAGGTATAAAAAGCCTCTTCATCTTCTGGGACATTATCAAAAAAGCAAGACAGGATTTTTTGGATGGTATCTTTGTTTTCTTGAAGGTCTAGATTCTCTTGTTTGTAGGAGGGCAGTGTGATGGCAATATCATCTTTTGTGATAGCAGTGGTGACAGTTTCTTTAAGGAGTATTGGGTTGGGCCTAAATTCTATGGTGTTACCATTTTTTACTTTCCCAAGTTGCTTGAGTAACTGGGTAGCAGCAACGGTTGCGTGTCCGCAGAGGGAGACTTCAGTGCCATCAGGGAAATAATAACGAATATCGTAAATCTTCTTGCCCGACTCATCCTTGACTTCTTTGATCAGTGTTGTAATGGGTTTGTCGTGCAAAAGACAGATGCGCTTGATATCTTCTTTGCTGGGGAAATCACCGTGGGACATGACCACAATGGCGGGATTACCCTGGTAGTGTTCACCGGTTTTCTCATTGTCATAAGTAAAAGCATTGACGCGGTAAAGATGATGAATACCAGGGCTGGTTTTGTCAAATTCTGGAGGAGGAAGGGCCTGAGGTTTTTTTATTGGAATGTGTTTACGGACCTGAGGGACATTAATAGCTGCTTGCAGGGTAACTTCATTAAGCACGGATGGCGGGATTTCTATATATTGTGCCACTGCAGTAAAATGTTGCCAGACAATATCAGACAGATCTTGGGAAGATTGACTGGATAAGTTAAGTTGAAAGCTAAGGACCATCCTTACACCTTCTGGATGACGTATGATCTTGGAATTGATGATTACAGAATCATAATAGTTGTTATATGCACCACTGCTAATATCAAAAGTAGCGTATTGATTGTAGAGCTCCATATACCATGGTGGCAGTACACCATCATCCTGACCATCAATAAATGGAAGTTCTATACGAAACGTGATCACTGTTCCTGTTAATTTACCAGTGATTGAGTTACATTCATTAATGTGCATGATATTGATAGCACGATGAAGTGTATCGTCCATACTAAAATGGTGGTTATAAGGCTGAAGCTGAGTATTAGCCGCATAACAGAATGAGAGCTGATTGTTCAAACCATAATATTTATTGTTGCTGTATGATACTACCATTGTCTAAGTTCCCTAACTATGCCCACGCATTTCAATCTGGTTGAGCATATTTTATGAGTACTTGAATTAACCCAGTGTCCAACGGATTAATTTCAACGTCTTTTTTGTGGCATGATGGTGATAGGGTGCAGTGAAAAGTGGTTGTATCAAGTTCTGGTGTATCGATGCAAACAAACCCGTTTTTTCTTAGGACGGCCTGAGAGGCAAAATTATCCAGTCTTGTATGAGCGATACATTCGGTAATGCCGCGTTTTTTAAGATCTTGTAGTACTAGGTGGGTGGCCATAGTAGCATAGCCTTTTTGGTAGTATGACGGCAAAAGAAAATAACCTATTTCTGGAGGTTGTGTTATATCTTTTCTTCCTTTGCACGCACCTGCGATGCCAATAAATTCATTGTCCTCGTTAAAGATCTGATAAAAACAAATGCCACTATCGGCATCTTTGGTGAAGAGTTCAAATACTTGCAAGAGTTTTTCTAAAGAAGGGCAAGTCTGGCCGTCGAAAAGGGAAGCAGTTTTCATGATATCTGGGTTTTGAAGTATGTATTGCAGGCGCAGAAGATCTTCCAGTAACCCTGCTTGCATAGGTACCATTTGAACCTTTCTTCCATTTCTTTCATGAATAAGCCAATCATGTTCAGGCATTTGGTTGAGAGCGACAGGTGAGCCAGATTGATTGCGATAATCTACATTCCTATAATCTGTATAATGAAGTGTCATTAATTTTGCTCAATTTTACTTGATCAGTGCTTAGCATTTATTGATTGTGCGCATTCTACCATAAAGCACTATTCCTATCAACAATTTTATGTTGCGCCATGCTTTAAATGATGCAATGATATATTTCACATTATGAAATATATCATCTGGGGCCACTTTTATGGATAAGTTGAACTCCTGCAATACCAGTAAATTTCATAGGACCATCATATAGGTTCTTAATTGGGGAGCAGGTCAGCAATATAATAATGTATTTAATATAACTTTGACTATTCCGAAGCCTATTCTATTATAGTCTTGACTATTCCGAAGTGATCTATATAATGGTCGTATGAAGCGTATTTATGATGATGTAATGAAGATGCACTTTGCCAACTACAGGCAAATGGCTTTTTTGTCTGGACCGCGTCAAGTAGGAAAGACTACTATTTTAGAACAATACATCCAACAGCGTCAATTCAATCGTTACGTGAATTGGGATAATATTGAAGATAGGGATGCATTACTTAGAGGGTATCAAAACATTATCAATGCGTTACCTGTTGATGCTGTGCTTGATGAAAAACCAATTATAGGATTTGATGAAATTCACAAATACCGTGATTGGCGTAATTACTTAAAAGGATTCTATGACTCTTATCAGCATCAATTGGATGTTATGGTAACAGGAAGTGCTCGCTTACATCTTGCAAGACGAACTGGAGATAGTTTGATGGGTCGCTATTTCCCGTATCGCATTCATCCTTTAAGTGTTGCAGAGCTATTAAGGCCAAAAATTTCCGATACAGAGATATCTCAACCTCGTGAAATATCTGACGCATTATGGCATCAACTATATAAATTTGGTGGGTTTCCAGAACCTTTTTACCAAGCAAAAGAAGTATTCCACCGAAAATGGAGCAGACTGCGCCACGAACAATTACTCTTTAATGATATTAGTCAATTATCTCAGGTACATGAACTTTCTCAGCTAGAGTTGCTTGCTACCACGATGAAACAATCTGTTGGACAGCTGGTCAATTACCATAACTTTGCAAAACATATTCGTGTTTCAGATCAAACCATTCGATCTTGGATTCAGTTATTATCATCTTTTTATTATTGTTTTGTGATTACACCTTGGCATACCAATGTGAGTCGAAGTTTACTCAAGAGCCCAAAACTTTATTTGTGGGATTGGTCATTAGTTTTAGATGAAGGAGCCCGGTTAGAGAACATGGTTGCAAGTCATCTACTCAAAGCAGTACATTTTTGGACAGATTTAGGTTTGGGTGATTATGGTCTTTACTTCATACGAGATAAAGACAAAAAAGAAGTCGATTTTTTGATAACCAAAGATAATCAACCATGGTGTTTGCTGGAAGTGAAGTCTTCTTCAAAACAGCCTTTATCTAAACATTTACGCTACTTCCAAGAACAAATCAAAGCACCTATTGCTCTGCAATTAGTTAAAGACCTGC
>CALCTU010000009.1 GCA_937907045.1 uncultured Alphaproteobacteria bacterium | reverse complement strand
CCCCGCCATTGGAACAGCTCTCATTAAACATTTTTTTGGCGAACAATTCGGACCTACACCCACATTTGAGCCTATTAGTGATGGCATACAAAACTATAATGGTTTTGTTGTAGATAGCACTGGCGAAAATAAATTATTTCTAAGCTTTTTACGATTTGGCCAGGGTGAATACACTTCCATTGAACACCTTCAATCAAATATTGGCTTTGTTAATAAACTTAAAGAACATGGACTAAACACTCCCCAATACCTCCCTAACCAACATGGCGCCCATATTTTTACTGCACCTAATCATATCACCACAGATGATGGCCACACCCAAGATGTCCCGCAACAATTAAAAGGCTCCTTGGTAACCGCACAAGCATACTGCCCTGGCACCAGCCTGTCTAATCCTGTTACCAATGACCATGAGGCATGCATACTTGGCCGTACCCTAGCGCAACTTCATAAGATAGCCGACACCAACTTTACCAAAAAACAAATCGCTTCACTGCCCAGCGCCGTATCCCTTCAAACCCTAAAAACAACGTTGTTAGTATCTATGGGTTTTAAGCAAGACACCTTAATTAACGATGCTTTAAAAAATAGCGCTACTGCCACTCAAAAAATAACCGCGCATATTCATGCTCTTCTATCAGAAAAACAAAATCCACTGCTGTCACAATTTCTTACCGAACTTCAACAAGGCTGGGTAGAGAAAACTTTACAGCACATGAAAACTGCCCTTAATGACTGGGGTGAACATAAATTTGATGATTTACCAAAGACATTATGTCACGGAGATTTTCATGCAGGTAATATGTTCCAAGAAGGCACCATCTATGACATGGGCTACTTAGGCGAGCACACACGTATTTTTGATATATGCCAAGCGATAGTTATTTCTTGCCACGCTGATAGTAAATGCGACATTGAAGCCGCTAAAAAAGTACTTCAAGGCTATCAAGAACAGGTTAAGCTTACACCCGAAGAACTTATTGCCATGCCAACCATGTTAGCTGTCACCCATATACGCTCTACCGTTACTCGCTTTTGCTCTATAATGAATGCCAAGTCTAGTGACGAAATTAGTAAGCTTCCTTCAGAACTTCAAGACCGCTTAGAGCACTACAAGACCCAACCTCCCGGCAATTGGGCTAATCAAGAACAGCAACTAGAGCATCCTAACTTATCTCAACTTGTACCTGCAAAAGGCATCCAGCAGCAGTAGCGATGGTACCCAAGTTTTGCGTGAACTTTGCATTATTGTCTATACACTTGCTAATTTACTTACGATTCTTTATACAAGCCGCCATATGATTAACAACCTGTCCCATCAGACAAGCCAAAGCGTCTGTTTTGCGCCTCAAGATCACGAACACTAAAAACAGGAATAACTATACTTATTAGTAAAGGTACATATATGGGTAAAGATAACAAAGCTATTGTAGAAGCATGGAACACGTATTTTGAAAAAAGCTACGATCAACGCTACCACTACACCATGCTACCTCGTAATGTTTGGGTTCTTGAACAAGAAGCCACTCGGTACTTAGAAAAAACATCCAATTCCACATTACGTATTCTTGATTTTGGCTGTGGTAGCGGTCGATGCTTTGCTTTTGTAGAACAATATGCCAAAAAATATCCAGGCATAACGATAGAGGTTTTAGCTTACGATCCAGCTTGTGAAGGATTAAAACGTTATAGCGAACATTTAACAAAAAAGTTCTTTACTCAAACGGACGGCCCAGACATATCAGACCGTCACAAAGAGCCTAATCCCGATGGTCAGAAAGGGTATCGCGCTTTCTCAATGAAAAAAGGTAATATAACTGTTAATTTTGTCCATGGCGATGTTAATGACACATTGGAGTACATAAAATCAATTATTGGAGAAGAGTTTGGTCTAACAACGGCTATGTTTGGTGTTTTGTCCTATATTCCTGGAAAAGAAAACCGCCAAAACACTTTAGCTATGTTCCGCCAAATTACTGCCAATAATGGCAGTATTGTGATGACACACCCCACCCGCACACGCTTTCTTGATATACAAGCTAAGTACAAGGCATATCGAGCAGACCCTGCAAACCATATGCAAGACCTTGGACTTGCTGTACAGGAAGGTGACATTTACTATGAACGTGAAGGTGGTAAAGTCAAAAATTATTACCACCTTTATGATACCTCTGATCTACAAGAAGATTTAGACGCTGCACACTTGCCGTCACAAATTCAAGTCAGCAATATTGGCGATATGAAAACCTTAGTTGATAACCCAATCCTATCAAGAGTAGATGAGTATGCATCTTGGTTAACTCCCAGAAGCTGGGTTGATTGTTGCGCAACTGATTCCCTTAGCATTTCTAGAGTCAGTCGATAAAAATAATCTCTTTTGTTAACTTTTTGTTAATAAAGCAATGATATAAAGTACGCACAATATTGTTAAGTGCGCTATATACGAGAGATTTATGTCACTATTTAAGGCTTTCACCAGTATCGTTGCTATTTTTGTTATTTTATTAACATCTATGTTCATTTTTAGAGTCTACTCTATTCAAACACGTGTTTTGAATGAGAACCTTAAGAATATTGCTGATGAAGTAGATCATACTTTCAGCCAATCGGTAACTCACATCCATCATGTTATTTATTACATGGGCCGCCTCATTGGAAATCACAACACTAACAATAATGATACTTCATTTATTATTAACCTATTTAACAGCTTTGCTCAAAATAAAGTCACCAATCAGTCCTTATCATGGACATTAGTTAGCTGGGTAGATGCAAATGGCAACCTCACCATAGATGCCCGCAAAGGCATACTTAAGGACAACGAATATATTTTTGTAGGCAACCAACCACACGTACTTAAATCAAAAGAGCAACCTTGGGCCATTCAGCTTGCTAAGCCACAAAAAGGAAATACAAGCGGTAAATATATTATTCCAGGTGCAATTGGCGTGCTAGACAAAGATGGTAACTACTTAGGTTCACTTATTTTTGGCTTTGATTTAGAAAAGTTAGAACAACAATTTAGTGCTATTACTGCAGAAACCAATTTTCAATTTGCTTTCTTGGATGCCAAACACAATCCAGTGCTATCATCTTCTGAGCAAATGATTATTCACAGTCAAGCTTTAGAATCATTTGAATTTAGCCTACCACGAACTCAGACTTCCTCTTCCATGGGTATCATCGAAAAAGGATATTATGCCCACAAATTAAGTCAGTATCCTTATGTTATATATTTAACTCATGACTCATTTGTACTAACTCAACATTTTCTTAGCGCACTAAAATCAAACCTATTTGAAATAATTATAGCGTTGATCGTTTTGGCCCTAGCTTCTTATTATTTCCGAAAAATAATTGTTCTGCCTCTTATACAACTTTCTGATGCTGCCACCAATATTGGCTCTAGGAACTATAATGTCACCATTCCACGCACCCCTTTTAAGGAGATGTACAATCTATCACGCGCTCTAATAAGACTCAAACACTACATCAGAAGAAACAGAGCCGCACAAGATACAATTAATCAAGCATATACAAAACTCAAAACTACTGCCCAAGAGCTAGTAAACACAAACAACACGCTTAAACAAACCAATATACAGGTTGAAAAACTAGTTCAAATACACAAAGACTACGACAAAGAAAAAGAAGAATTTTTACAAGAGATGTACAGCACTCTAAATGATCCGCTTAATTTTATCATCAATGCAGCCGACATTCTTAGGCAACAATCCTCAAACAAAGATGTTGATCAATATTATGAATATCACGAGCTAATTTATCAAGCTGGTATGCAGTTAAAGAACTTTACTACAAATGCACTTCATCCAGAAAAGGTTGACGCCAAAGAAGTTATTGAAAAATGCATACGCATTCAGCGTAAATTTGCAATTGAAAGAGGCATCACCCTTGAAAGCAAGTACCCAAAAACTATTCCATCTATTTGGTTAGATAAAGTACGGTTCAGACAAGTTCTTCTTAGTTTACTTTATCATTCTTTATTATACGTACCTCAGAATAAAAAAATTCTTGTCAGTGTTTATGTTGAATATATGAACCATACTGAACCAAGGTGTCTGGTGATTAAAATAGAAGATAACGGCATTGGCCACTCTAGAAAACTTCGAGAGAATGACTGGAACAAACGATCTCAACACACAGAAACAGAGCCTGTAAGTCGCAATCCCGATGCTACCCAATTAAGCCTCGAAACCATTTATCAACTAGTTCGCCTTCACCATGGTAGTTTTGACATGCAAACCAAAGCAGGAATAGGCTCAACATTCACTGTTCGCATCCCCTACCTCGACAAAGATGATATTCAAATCCACCCAGATGAGTTTACCCATACAACTGACCATTCAACTATAAAACTTGAAGATAACATCGTGTTATTTCCTACCAGTTAATGATAAAAAGACTCCTTAAAGCGATGACAACCACGCCAAAAAAGCCCTAATATTTGGCTTAAACCGATGCCGGTGCCTGTACATAGCATAATAACAATAACCAGTATGAAATTGGATGTTTAGCGGATTAATGATATCATGCTGCAATAGTACCTCATGTACCAAAAAAGCTGGTACAAATCCTATTCCGAGTTTATTTTTAACAGCATCAATCACAAGAAAAAAATGCTCAAAATGCGGCATTGACGAAGTATCACCTAATGTTACATTATTACACTGCGCCCACTGGTGCCATATGTCAGGTCTACCTGTATGAATTAACAATGTTTGATTCTCAAACCCCTTATTATCTGTTTGGTTTGTATCCCATAAATCCCTATGGCAAATAGGGATCATTATTTCGTCAAAAAGAGCTATATTCTCAACATCAGGAAAAGGCTTGCTATTGCACCGAATAAAGATGTCAGCTTCGTTGTTATCTGCATCCACATAAAACCCATCGCCTGTGTTAATATGTAATTTTATATGGGGATGAAGCAGTTTAAAGTCATTGATTTTAGGCATAAGCCAATATTGCGCCAGCGATGGCAACGCATTAATTGTTAATGCATATTCTTGTTTATCTTGCTCAGTAATGTGACGGGTAGCACTTTCTAATTCATCTAATATGGACCGCAAACTTAATGCATAAAAACTCCCTTTTTCAGTAAGGGTCATGGTTTTATGGTCTAGCAGCTTCACAGCCAAATGTTGTTCCAAATTATTAATTTGCTTACTCACTGCACTTTGCGTAACACATAGCTCAGCCGCCGCCTTAGTCATGCTTAAGTGGCGGGCTACAGCCTCAAATGTTTTGATGGCGTTTAAGGGTGGCAAATCTCGATTTTTCATTGGCTTGGGTCATAATGATGAGTTTTTCTCATATATCCATGTATTTTACTCATTTGTCAATGCCATCAAATTTACGCATAGTTCTCATCAACAGCAATTACGGAGTAAATCATGAACCCATTTCATTTGGCCATCACCGTCACCAATCTGGACGAAGCACATCATTTTTATACCACATTATTTAACTGCCAAACCGGTCGCACGTCAGATCAGTGGGTTGATTTAAACTTTTTTGGACATCAAATTACATTGCACACCCACAATACGGACGTGACACCTGCTTTTATACAACAAGTAGATGGACACGACATTCCCGTTGGCCATTTTGGAATTATTTTACAGTGGGAGCAATGGCACACACTAAAGGATCATTTCATTGATCATCAGGTTCAATTTATTGTAGAGCCGCATATACGGTTTAAGAACAAACCCGGCCACCAAGCCACCATGTTTATACAAGACCCAAGTGGCAATGTTCTGGAGTTTAAAAGCTTCAAAGACCAAGAGCAAATTTTTAGTAACTACTCCAACTAGGGCACAAAAAGGAATAACGTTATGCCGCACAACATCATTATTATTGGCGCACATAGTAGCATTGGCCAACATATTACCGATTTGTTAGTTCAACACAACACCAAGCTTGTACTTCAGACCCGCAACAAAACGAATTTAAAAGCATATGTTAATATGAAAAATGTTGCCATTATTGAGTCTGAGTTTTCGACACCAGAAGATATCACAACCATTTGGGATGCCAGCCTTAATCATTTGAAGAATATTGATATCATTATAAATACTGCAGCTTATACGGATGCATTAAAGAATAATACATATTGGGATCAATGGGAACTAGCCATGAAGGTCAATGTCATTGCACCAGCCTTTCTTGCACACCATGCCAGTAATTATTTTAACCAACATCAGCGATATGGCAAATTAATCTCTATTACCAGCAGAGCAGCTCATCAAGGTGACCACCTTAACATGATGCATTATGCCGCAAGTAAAGCCGCAGCAAGCAACATCTCAAAAACCCTAGCAAAAAATTTTACAGAAAGTTCTTTACTAACTTACAATATTGCACCATCTTACGTTGATACCCCGCGTATACACCAAACTCAGCCACATGTTGATGACAGCACCTGGCAAGAGCAGCATTTACCGCTAAGGCAACTTGTTTCACCAACAGAAATCGCGCAACTAGTTTGGTTTTTAATTCAACACCCTAATATGCATTTGTCCGGGAGCACTTTTGATGTCAATGGCGCCACCTACCTACGGTAAAATCTATGCCCAAACCTTAACTAAACTTATTTATATTAAACCAGTATATACGGAGAACTATTATGTCTAAAGAAGCAGCCGCCAGACTTGCACTCACAATATCACAATCATTAAAATACGCCAGAAGTGTCCATGAAACCCCTTTTAGAATATGCACAACCGGCAAACTACCATGTGTACTTGTCGATGAGGCATCCATGCCAAGAATTAATTTTGGCGCTATAAAGTATGACTTTCAGCGAATGATTAATCCGCAACAGCCCATGCCGCCGAAGATTATTTCAGTTTTTGGAGATTCTCAAAAATTCGATGCCGCAGGATCACAGCTAGCCCAGGAAGTACTAGGCAAAACCTTTACCCGACAAAAAAACGGGGCCATACCAACTATTTTATTTGGCCTTACTGGACATTCAGGAACATCTCAACGATGTGTAAATGGCTCTGTATCTCACTTTTTGCAAAAGAACCCTGAGGTTCCAGCATATGGCCAAGCAGTTGACCAAACACTTATGGCAATTGAAAAATGGGGATGTGATACTGTAGATCCAACACGCTTAGACGCAATAATTTACGTTCATGGCAGTATGCTACGTGCAGGATGTATGACTAACGGCTCCAGATTTTCTGCTGATGTAGCACTTGATGGTCAGCTCAATACTGCATTACTCGACAAGCTACTTACCCGTTCACTTAAAGATCTATCAAACCTTCCTAAAGATTTGGGTCGTATTATTGGTGCCTATATAGATAAAGGAAAACGTTACCTGCCAGAGGATTGGGCACAAAACCCTGGCCCAACAGCATATTCAACCAATGATCGACTTATGCTAATGCAATTTGCGACAAGACAAGGTATGGATTTATCTTCTCAGATTCCGCTAGAGGAAATACTCTTTGGTCCATTAAGTGATGCAGGCCTTGTACTATCTGGGGGCATGCAAGCCAGCGAACAATTAACCACCCTAGCTGTATCTGGCAAACCCATTACCGGCGTTGCTGGACTAAGAGGCCCTGACAACCCAGCATGTACTATTAAAGTTGGACCATACAATAAACTATGTGACTTTTTAGATGGCGCTCAATACGCTGGCTATTTAGCTCATACTCTAAAACAACACCCCCAAATTAGCTATTCTGAAGCCAGTCAGCGATATCACAATGGTACAGTTCGCCAGTCACTTATTGACGCCGATCCACTCACACAACCACGCATGCCATATAATCCAAAAGCGCGTGATGTAGCCTTAATGGATGCCGCATCAACATTGAATACCAAACTTGCAATGAATATTCTATACGATTTTGCTTTGGGGTGCCTGGGTGGATACCGGAAGATAGACCCCGATGCCATTGATATAAGCGTTTTATGTGCTGATCGACAAACCGTGTTGCCCTATGATAAAGCGGCTCTTAAAGGAGAGGCACCTACATTTAATGATCCTATGAAGGGGCTATATCACGACAAGTCCGTTCATATGACCTTGAACGGCCAAACAAGATAATGGATCTAACAAATTTAAGCTACCGCTACATTGCACCTTAAGCGTGTTATCGGGCGGTAGCTGGAACTTTTGGGTTCAGCATGTTATGCGTATGCAATGCCGCAAGGGTTAATCGACGTCCCACATCACTACTAGATTTTGCTTCTTGCTGTTTATCTCGTATTGCCATTTCAACCGCGAAAGGATTAAAAAACCAATCTAACAATGCAACCACGTGAGGTTCAAACTGTTCGTGCTTCTGCTGCTCAGTTAACTCCATTGTAGCTTTAAGAATATTAAGTTGAGCTGGTACTAAGTAATCATAATCACCAATACTAGCAATCCATTGATCCAATACTTCAAAAATTGACTGTGGCTTTTGATCTGCCTGAACTTTTAAATAGCCAAAACTCTTTTTTATTCCTGCATTAATTTTCTCAAATATTGCTACCATTTCTTCGCGTACTGACAACTGGCCATCATAATCAATATACTCACCAATATACTTACGATGTTTGATATAATAACCAAAACATAATATTTCAAAAGCCTCTGTATTATTATGAAGAGCAGTATCAATCTGCTGTTCATCAAAACCCATAGCAATGACTAAGGTTGCCAACACCAACTTATTTTTTCCAATAATTGCACAATCAACGGGTGTTTGACCTTGTTTATTATGTTTTATAGGGAGTAACGCAACGGTATGAACAAATATGTGAGCTAATTGAGCACTATTTTCAAAGTCACCACGAGCAACACGATGCAAGGGTGTATTGCCATCTTTATCAACGGTAGAAAAAGGCGCACCCGCCTTGATTAACATCGCCACAATTTCAGGGGTTCCTTTTTCGCAAGCCAGCAACACTCCATCATCAAAATCTTTTAAAACCTCAAAAGAAGGGATTTTACCAGCACTACTTGCCGTTACTATAGAATCAACATCATCGCCCATCTCAGCAGAAGCATCTTGATCATTTTCAGGCTCTTCAACTGCAGAGCTTGTATTATTAATTTGTAAAAGTAGTCGCTCTACTTCTGCTTCATCTTTTGCTTGAATTGCTATACGCAACTCTTCGTGTACATCTTCATGCATATTTAAACCTTCAAATAAAATACTTACCACAATGAGTGTTTATCACATTAAGATGCACTTTTGAACCCCAAATGCCAATTTATACATCAAGAGCAGCATTACGATCCAAATGCAAATCCATCAGTACAAACAACGCAGAAGAAGAAATCTCAGAATTCGGCAAAGT
Source organism: uncultured Alphaproteobacteria bacterium (assembly GCA_937907045.1). Classification (GTDB taxonomy): domain Bacteria; phylum Pseudomonadota; class Alphaproteobacteria; order Rickettsiales; family UBA6187; genus CALCTU01. The sequence goes on along the minus strand of CALCTU010000009.1, from coordinate 2,382 downwards.
TTCACTACCTTGTTCAGAGACATCAAGTGCCACATCAACATTTGGAAATAATGCCTGGCTTACCACCCCACTTTCAACATAACTGGGTAAGCGCTCTAAAATATCCCAAGGCAACACCCTTCCTGATTGGATACTAATAAACGCCCATAATAACTCTCGATTTTTACCTTCTTGGTGTGAACATAAAATTGCTTCTGCAAAAATATTTACTAAAGCCTGCACCAACGCATTTTCATTGGTATAGGCCTTACAACCAACTAACTTTACTAAGTCTTTTCGGGCTCCAGATATCATGGAGCGCACATTACATCCACATCTAATATAGTCAGCAAATACATCAAAGATAGCTTGATTGCCTATATCACCATTCATTAAGCAGGTAAGTTTTTGCTTATATTTTAGTGCAACATCACCAGCATCTTGGGGAATAATGGTTGGTCTAACCGTGTCAATAAAGGCCCATACCAACAAAAAATCTTCCCGATTATATTGCTGAGCCCACCTTAATACCGAAAAATTGCTTCCCATAACATGACATAATGCTCCCTTAGAAAGCAACATCCCTGCCATAGCATTGCTATCGCCCCTAGTTAAGACTACATGCAATGGAGTTTGGTTAAAATGATCAAAGCAATTAACATTGGGGTTATGTTTAAGTATTTCGGTCACCATCTGAGCATTATTTAGCACCGCCGCCATGCTAAGCGCCGTGCCTTGACTGCTTCTTGCATTAATCGCCAATTTTGGACGTAACAATAATAATTCTAACGCCTCAATATGACCAAACATCACCGCCAAATGTAGTGCAGTAAAACGACATGTTGCGGTAACGGCATTTATATTAGCACCGGCATCCAGTAGTGCTTTTATAATAAACCGATTGCACTTTGATCGAACAGCGTAATGCAACGCAGTAAATCCTCCGCGGCTATATTCCTTAAAGGCGGTTAGCGGCCTATATTTTAAAAGAACCGTGATTACTGGCAAAGACTGATTACGCACAGCACCATGCAACAAACTATTGCCTTCATGGTCATCAAGATTTAACCTTTCTGTGAATTGCAGTATCTTTTCTACAATATCAGCATAACCTTGCTGCACTGCCAAAGAGAGTGCAGAATGACCATCATAGTTGACACCATTTACATCAACACCCCTGATCAAAAGTTCATGAACTGCACTTAACTGATGATGTGTCACTGCCAGATGTAAGGCATGATTACCATAGTTATCTCTTATGTTTATCTGCTGCCCAGCCAACAAGTCACCCAGCACTGCTTTACTATAATTGATAGCCGCCAGATGCATTGGAACATGTCCCAAAGCATTCGCAATATTTATTTGCGCTCCTTTAACTAAAAGCACATAAACAAGCGCTAAGCGTCTGTGCTGTATTGCAACGTTAAGAGGTGTATTCATTTCAGGGTTGTCATCACCATCAATATCGGCACCTTGCTGCAAAAGATCCAACACCTTAGCTACGTTATTAGCTTTCACGGCAGCATGCAATGAGCCAGGCTCAACAACTGTGCCCCCTTTTGCACTAACTTCCTTCCCAGAAAGTATATTGCTGATATTGTCAAATCTTTTCACAACAGCTAAATCAGCTGGCGTCTGGCCATAACGATCTCTAGCTGCCACATCCGCACCAAGGCGAACAAGATCACCAACCAAAGTTTCATTGCCATGCCAAACTGCTGAATAAAGCGGTGTCTTTCCGTATGTATTTGCGGCACATACATCCGCACCCTTATATAGCATGATATATGCAACACCCAGATGGCGCTGTCTTATTGCTATATGCAATGGAGTATCACCAGAAGAATCTCTTGCATTAACATCAGCCCCGTTTATTAAAAGCTTTAATACCAAGGCTTCATTGCCATACCATGCAGCAGCGTGTAACAGAGTATTACCACTATTATTAGACGCACATACATCAGCACCAGCATCAATTAATGCTTCAGCAACATCAAGATTCTGAGGCTGAATGGCCAAATGTAGCGGTGTATTACCAGAAGAATCTCTTGCATTAACATCAGCTCCGTTTACTAAAAGCTTAAACACCAAAGCTTCATTACCACGCCATGCAGCAGCGTGTAACGGAGTATTACCTCTATTATTAGACGCACACACATCAGCACCAGCATCAACTAATGCTTCAGCAACATCAAAATTCCCCTGCTGAATTGCCAAATGTAACGGCGTATCGCCAGAAGAATTTTTTGCAGACATTTCTGATTTTCTTATGCACGCCAATGGTGGAGTCTTAAGGCCATACCAAGCTAGCAGATGAACTAAGCTTAAGTCTGTATTACTATCAACCCTTACCTCCTGACCTTCACCCAGACATTTCAATGCTTGCTCTACATCATCTGAGGT
>CALCTU010000008.1 GCA_937907045.1 uncultured Alphaproteobacteria bacterium | reverse complement strand
TTGAAAATTACAGATTGAGAGTAAAAATATTATGTGGTTAGATAATAGTTCAACATGCCTCCCTAATTGGGGTAGACCCAAAGATATGACCAGAATGCACCTTAGATTAAGATGGCGGATGGAGTGGGATTAACTCGCTAAAGCTCGTTGGCCTATGACCCAAAAGGGTCATAACGGCTCGAACCCAAATTATTTTATTTGTGGGTTCTCATCCCTAGAGACTGTAAATTTCAAGAAAAACTAAAGATATGACCAGAATGCACCTTAGATTAAGATGGCGGATGGAGTGGGATTCGAACCCACGGTAGAGTTACCCCTACGCCAGTTTTCAAGACTGGTACCTTAAACCGCTCGGTCATCCATCCGGCGCCGTTTCTAACAGATTGAATGAAATGGATCAAGCAAGTTTTTCATAAACACACACAAAATACGGTGTTTACTCATCTAAACACCAATAAAAGATCTTCGTTGCAAGTGCCAGACACACTGTTTCGCTTGCAGCACCATTACAGCTACTAGTACCAATATCATCAATAACTGCTTTTGCCTTGGTGCAAATAGAGGCGTCCGTAACAGCATTGACAGCTGTTAGCAACTGACTCTTTGTTTTATAAACTACACTATCATCAAACGTGCTCGTTTCATCTTTCTGAACAAAGATATTGTCATAAGGGCTATCATCGCCACTATTTTCTTGTTCATCAGTGTCACTCGTACCAGGAAAAGCAATACGCGTACTACTACCATGATAACCATAGGCTCCATGACCATTTTTACCATGACTCACCAACACATAAACAGCATTACTAACAAGTGCAGAACCATTTTCATCATTCACACGAATCGTACCTGCACTGGTATATTGCAAACACCGAGTTGACGTTGTTCCGTCACAATTCACGTTTGAAACATTATTATGCGCCAAATAAAAATCAACCGCATAGGTAATACGCCTCCCCCAACCATCAAACATATAATCATCCGGAAGGTTAAGCGTTTTGGTAGGTACTACCCCTGAAAACACTTGAGAATTATCATCAAAATTACTGCCAACACAACCATTGGACACATCAGGCAACCCAACTTCAATACCAAAACTGTTAGAAGATGTTGCATCCACTTCATCGGAACCGTCTGCCGGACACGGTAACCGCTGATTATCTGCAACAAATACGGCTAATTGCTTTTCAATTTCTTCTAATGTATTGGTTGTCTGTTCTTGCCGTTCAAATTCGGTTTTTTTCTTCATTAAGGTTAAAGTACCCGCCAACGTAATACTAATCACCACTAGTACCACCGAAAGCTCTACCAACGAAAAACCCTTTATAAACACCGGCTATTAACCTCCGTTGCAAAATCTTCACAATCAGATTCACTATCAGCACCACTGCAAACATCTGGCGGACTTGCAACAATAGCAGCAGCATCTACACACAGATCATCGTAAATGATTTTAATCGATGCATCCCCTCCAGCGATTCTAACTATCTCACTCTTTTCAGCAAATCTCAGCAAATCATCAAAATAATCCGAATCATTATTTTCATCACGCAAAAATTGCTTTGCTACAAATACCGTATCATACGTATCATCGGCACCTGCATTTGTGTAATGCGCATTTTCAAGCTCATCATCAAACGAAGTTCGCCACGCATTACCCGACGTATACGCATTAATTCGCGTTGAACTGCCATTTTTAATAAATGCTCCATGACCATTTTGTCCATGACTAAAAACCACATATACAGCTGTTGTAGTTCTATTTGAACCACCTGCATCATTGACCGTGATACTTGCACTGGATCCCACTGTTTCAACAAAACAAATAGTTGATATTGTCCCATCACAATCAGAATTATTACTAACATTGCTCGCAAACTGATAATCAACAGCATACGATATACGCCGTCCCCAACCATCAAACATATAATCATCTGGCAATGAAAGAGTCGTCACAGGAACAACACCACCTCGTACATTACCAGAGGTAAAATTAGCTTCAGGACAACTTGTATCACTTCGTGTTCCTTCAGTACCAAAGTCACCATCAGTTGTGAGTAGTGTACCATCAGCTGGGCATGGCAAACGATCATTAAGCGCTACAAATGCAGCTAATGCATCTTCTATTCGATCAAGTTTATCATTGGTGACCTTAACTTTTGCATAATCGGTATTATTAATAGCAACCGAAATTGCACTTCCTGCTATCATGGCAATAATTGCTAATGATAGAGACAACTCTGTAAGTGAGAATCCTTTTGATTGCATCGCCATCCAAGACATTCTATTTTGTAGCTCAAGGCATGTGATTAACTATAATCACTAAAACGCTATTGTACAACCAAACCTGAGTCTTTATTCAATGAACACGACTGATTTTTTGCAACTTCCTCCCGAATTACTATTTGCTTTTGTACTATTATTTGGACTCATTTTTGGCAGCTTTGTTACGATGGCTTGCCATCGCATTCCCTTAAAACAAGACCTCATATGTAAACGATCCCACTGCACCGCTTGTCATCATCCATTAGGGGTACTTGACTTAATTCCCGTTTTTTCTTGGGTATTTTCTCTGGGAAAATGCCGACATTGCAAGGTACCCATCAGCTTTAGATATCCACTAATCGAATTATCTGTGGCGCTAGGGTTTTGTTTCATTTTTGCCAGCCACGGCTTTTCGTTTCTAACATTGCTGTTATTCCTAACGTGGACATGTTTAATCACCATGGTAGCCATTGATATATGCCATGACCATATCCCCAAATCGCTTTTTGCTACATTACTACTACTTGGCCTTGGTTACGTTTTCCTTACAAAAGCAGAACCCATCCCGTTACTTATCACTATTGCCATTGGCCTTGGCATGGGAACATATATTTATGCCAGTGTTAGGATCATTAAAAAAAGCAATGCTTTTGACTATGACGACATGTACTTGATTATCATATCATCATTATTTATGACCACACCGGCCATCATGATTGCTTTTTTACTGCTAGCTTCTGTCATCGGGGTCGTATTGTGGCCAATTTTCCGTTTTGTCGGACATCATGGCACCAGCACTCCAATGCCTTTTTCTGAAGCACTGACGGCATCATTCTTAATCTGCATAACAAACGCAGACAACGTACTTAAATTATTGGGTATGTGGATGGAACAGCCTCTGGCCTAGAACTTTTAACGCAAGGGAGATACATAAGGAGTGCAAAGCAAGAAAAAGAACCAGAGGCTTGTGAACATATGGTAGTCACCTATCACCTCACTGTCAATATATAGTAGCTCTACTCAAAACAAAAGCTGTGGATAATTATTGAACTGTTAAGAACAATCGGTTATCACACTGTGTATGCCCTCCCTTATTTCAAGGCATAAAATTTTTGTTGATTGGTTTGAGTCAGCTAGTTTTTCACTCACTTTACTACAGTCTTTACTACATGTACCATAGAGTTATCCAGCGCATTATTATTATCACTTTACTACTATGCTCGGCATATAGCATATTATGGCTTATTCAAGCGCAATCATCTACCTCTGCAATTAAACAAGCACAGCATTTTATAGATTCACACATAGATACCCCAAACTATCATTTTATCTATGGCCATACTCAAACCAGTGGTTTTCCATATACACTCAACATAGCCGTCCATGAACCAACATTTATTATTCCAAAAAGCCATAATACAGCAGCAATCAAAATTTCATCGCTAGAACCAATTATCATATCTTCTACGCTATTTTCTGATGACATCAACATAACATTACCACCATCTATTATTGTTGCTACCAGTCATGAGGATTCATTAGAATTTATTTTTGAGTCACCCGCTAAACTGTCTGTTCAATTAACAAAGAATCACCTTCTACCAACCCATCTACAAACCATTTTCTTAAGTAAATTACGAGCCACTCTGCATGAACTAAACTATACCGACAAAGGATTTTCTGTTGTTTCTTCCACCGGAAGAACCATTGCTTCATCAAAGAAAAATAGTCTAAATTTACGTTACCAAGGAAAACTTCATAATAAACTTGCAACCCACCTCATTGCCTCTATCCACGACCTAAACATCAATGACATCAAAAATGATGTACTAAATAACGACAACGACCACCTCTATAGCCCTGTTTCAATAGCTCTGGATACGATGTTAGTTAGCCCACAAGATACTCTCTTGCCGGGAACAAAAACACAAATACGTGTCAATGAAATATCGTATCGTTCCGATATGTTTGAAGCACAACTATATGCAGACCTGACCCGATCCAAACCGGACCCACTACCCTTTGGCAAAGCCAGGCTATCACTTCACAACTATGCAAATTTTGTTGATTATCATAGCCAAATACTTAATTACTACACGGCACACTCAAACTCACCACTGAAGCAAATAAACCATCAGACCATACGAGGCATCAAGCACTTTCTCAGCACTCTAGCAACCGAGCATCACCATTTTGGACGTGACATCCTTATTATTACTTCACGCAAAAAACACGGGAATATTTCCATTGGGGCACGTTCATTTGAACAAGCCATTGAGTTACTTGCCCACAGCATCATGCAGCCACACAATGTTGACGACAGCCGTTATGCTGAATACTAAGATGCCTGAGCATTCACAGTTGATGCAGGAAGCTTAACTTTAAGACCATCAAGATCCTCGGTCATACGAATCTGACAACCAAGGCGAGAGGTTGCTTCTAAACCAAATGCCAAATCCAACATGTCTTCTTCATCTTCAGAAGGTTCGTCCAGCATGTCAAAGTAATCACCATCAACAACCACATGACAGGTAGAACACGCTAATGACCCCTCACATGCACCCTCAATATCCACCTCATGCTTTTGTGCAATCTCAAGAACTGATAATCCTACTGGAGCATCTACTTCTTTTTCGGTACCATCGGTTAATATAAATATCATTTTGGGCATGGCTTTCTCTTACTATAGAAGCTATTATTACTAAAACCGGAACGCTTTTTATACTAGTCATCATCCAAGATGCAAGAAAAATGTCCTAACTATGCAAGATACTCAATTACATTAACGATATGTTTGAAACAATCACAGTCAATCTTGTTTTTGGTTATATACTGGTTTTATGCCGTATCGGTAGCACCATGATGCTGTTACCAGGAATTGGCGAACAACATATTTCTCCGCGTATTCGTGCTATGCTTGCTGTTGGAGTGAGTTTAATTATTTTTCCACTTGCCCAATCCAAAATTCCTCAGCTTCCAACCTCACATTTTGCACTTATTTTATTAACATTTGGAGAAATTATTATTGGATTTTTTATGGGAATGATGATTCGCATCATCATAAGTACCCTACATATTGCAGGTCAGGTTATCTCTTTTCAAGCAGGCTTAGCCCAAGCTACATTATTTGACCCTTCACAGGGCACTCAAGGTTCTCTGATAGGAACTTTCTTAACACTGCTATCCACACTTATCATGTTTAGTACAAACTTACACCATGTTTTCTTTTATGGGCTCATTGATAGCTATACACTATTTCCTCCAAATGGAGGACCGGATATTAACTTATTTTCCAGCGCCATTACCGATACTGTTGCTCAGAGTTTTCTTATGGGATTCAAAATTGCTAGTCCACAAATTATCATCGGATTACTCACCTACCTAGCCGCAGGTATCATGGGAAGGCTAATGCCTCAAATGCAAGTATTTTTTGTAATTATTCCTGTAAAAATTGTTATAGGGTATGTTATTTTGCTATTAACCTTGTCCCTTACAATGACCTGGTACATGGACTACTTTAGGACCAGTCTTTTACCATTACGGGCATTTTAGTCACATAATCAAAGGTATGGTCATTTCATGTCAGACGACCAAGACGATTCGCAGAAGACCGAAGAACCGACACAAAAACGCCTGGACGATTCTTTAAAAAAAGGTCAAGTACCCTTTTCTAAGGAAGTCACAACATTCATGATGCTATTTGCTTTTGCCATCATTATTTGGGCCTACTCCCCTACCATGTTTCAATCCACTGCCACACGCATGCATGATTTTATTGCTAATCCCCATGACATAAGAATCGACAGTCATAGTATTATTGATATTGCGCAAAAGGTTATTATTGACCTGCTTTGGATATTACTTATTCCCATTAGTATATTATTTGTTATCGCGTTATCTTCCAGATACATACAATATAGTCCCGTCTTTTCCATTACCCCCATTATTCCTAAATTGGAGCGTATATCTGTCCTCAAAGGCCTTAAACGCTTATTTTCCATGCGCACGGTCATAGAATTTGGTAAAGGTCTGTTTAAAATATGTGCCGTGATTATTGCTGGCGTCATAGCAATATATCCTGAACTTGATACCATCACACAAGGAATTACACGCACACCCGAAGCTGAAGTTGCATTTCTGGCCGACCTTGCTTTTAGGTTGGTATTTGCTGCATGTATTGTTATTGGAGTAATTGCTTTTTTTGATTTCCTGTATCAACGATTCGAATATGTTAAAAACCTTCGCATGTCCAAACAAGACATTAAAGATGAGTACAAACAAACTGAGGGTAATCCAGAAGTAAAAGCCAAACTAAGACAGCTTCGTCAAGAACGAGCCAATAATCGTATGATGGCAGAAGTGCCAAATGCAGATGTTGTTGTCACCAACCCGACTCACTATTCAGTAGCACTACGCTATAATATGGAAAATGATAATGCACCGGTAGTTGTTGCAAAAGGACAAGATTTCATTGCACTAAAAATCCGTGAGATTGCAAAGGAAAACGACATCCCTATCATTGAAAATCCTCCGCTTGCTCGCGCACTCCATGCCTCTGTTGAAGTAGATCAAGAAATTCCTGTAGACCATTACCAGGCGGTAGCAGAAATTATTAAATACGTATACAAGCTCAAAGGTAAAAAACCACACAAAACTAGTATGTAATCACCTTGACCTTTTAAGCAAAAATAGTGTACCAAGAGATCCTGCTTTAATATAAAAAAGGGAAAGTATCACATGCGCATTACGTTTGCTAAAAAAGAATTACCTACCAATGGCGTAGTGGTTGTCACATTAGGAGCCAAAGGAAAACTAGGTGAAAACGCTGCTAAACTTGATACTCAGACCAAAGGCGCATTGAAAAAAGCGCTTAAGTTTCAAGAGTGCAAAGGTAAACACGGCGAAATTACTTCTCTTGTTGCCCCTGCTGGTACAAAATATGATGCTATTATATTAGTGGCACTTGGCGACAAAAAAGACATTACCGAAACTTCTTGCCAAAAATTAGGTGGCAAACTAGTTGCTCAGCTTAATGCTTTACGTGCCAAGTCAGCATCAATCATCATTGAAGAAGCCAAAGATAGTGTATTCGTTGCTACTAATATTGCAGAAGGAACTCTTTTGCGTGATTACAATTTTGATAAATACCGTACACAAAAGAAATACCAAGAAAAGCACGCCCTGCACATCAACACACTGAAATTCTATTGCGACGATCACACAAAAGCGCAAAAAATAATTAAAGAAACTGCTGCAGTTGCTGCAGGCGTAGAATTTGCCCGCAATCTTGTTACTGAGCCTTCCAATGTATTGTTTCCAAAACACTATGCCAGCCTTATCAAAAAAGAACTTACCAAGTTGGGCGCCAAAGTTAAAATACTTGGAGAAAAGCAAATGACCGAAGAAGGCATGAACCTTCTTCTTGGAGTTGGGCAAGGTTCAGCCAAAGAATCACAACTTGTTATTATTGAATGGAATGGCGACCCACAGGCCAAAAAAGATAAGAAAGCACCTCTGGGCTTTGTCGGAAAAGGAGTAACATTTGACACAGGTGGTATCTCCATTAAACCATCCGCTAACATGTGGGACATGAAATACGACATGGGAGGGTCTGCCGCCGTTGTTGGCCTGATGAAAGCACTGGCAGGAAGAAATGCCAAAGTCAATGCCGTTGGTGTTGTTGGGTTGGTTGAAAACATGCCTGGTAGCAACGCACAACGTCCTGGCGATGTTGTAACATCCATGTCCGGCCAGACTGTTGAAGTACTCAATACTGATGCAGAAGGACGCTTGGTACTGGCAGATGCACTTACGTATATCCAAAAATACTACAAACCATCGAGCATTGTTAACTTGGCAACACTTACTGGCGCCATTGTTATTGCCCTTGGCAATGAGCATGCAGGATTATTTAGTAATAATGACAAACTATCCGATCAACTGACAAAAGCCGGCCTTACCACAGGTGAAAAACTATGGCGTTTTCCCCTATCAGAAGCATATGACCAAATGCTCGATTCACCCATAGCCGATATGATGAATATTAGTCTGGGTCGTGGAGCTGGAAGTATCACTGCAGCACAATTCCTCAAGCGTTATATCGAAAATGACACTCCGTGGGCACATCTTGATATTGCAGGCATGGCATGGGAAGATAAAGGCTCAGACCTTAATCCCAAAGGTGCTAGCGGATTTGGAGTACGCTTACTGAATGATTACGTTAAACGTGAACACGAAGCAGCATAAGCATGACCAGTATCAACTTTTATCACCTAACACGTTCTACCATCAAAGAGACCTTGCCCAAATTATTGAGCAAAATCATTGATAGTGACAAACGTGTACTTCTTGTTGCTGCCAATGAAAATGAAGCCAATCAACTTAATGATATGCTGTGGTCAGGAACACGTGTTTTTGTTCCACACGGAACCCCCAATGAACCACATCCTGACAAGCAACCCATTTTGGTTTCTCATCAAACTGAAAACCTTAATAAAGCCGACATCTTGTTGATGGTTGGCAATACTGATACCAACAAAGACATTTTTTCATCATTTGAGAAGTGCTTGCTTGTATTTGATGGTAATGATCCAGATCAAACTAGCGCTGTTCGTCGGTCATGGTCAACCTATAAAAATTCCGGTTTTGATCTTACATATTGGCAACAAGATACAAAGGGTAAATGGCAACAAGGAGGATAAGGTTAACTAAAACCGGTAAAAATCCTTTTCTTTTGGTGCATTTCATGGCATGTATAGTGTTTTTTTGACGTAAATCTCGCCAATCAATAACTATGCCGTTATCACAGTCATTATTTCAAGACACCCCACTAAATAAACCTTCGCAGGTATCGTTTGAGTTTTTTCCAGCCAAAAACGAGACCATGCATCAACAGCTTACAGATTCCGCACTCAAGCTTGCGGCAATATCTCCTGATTTTATGACGGTAACCTACGGTGCTGGTGGCTCCACTCGTGATAAAACTGCACAAACGGCCCAAACCATTCAAGACAGTACCAATATTCCTGTGGCGGCCCATATTACCGCAGTTAATGCTACCAAAGAACTTATTCATGAAGTACTGGACGACTTTACCGCACGCGGCATTAAAAAAGTAATTGCATTACGGGGCGACATGCCTGGCTTTGAAGGCGACTACGTACCCACCCAGGGTGGCTATGCCTATGCCACGGATTTGGTAGCAGGCATAAAAGACCGAGGTACGTTTGATAGCATTAGTGTTGCTGGCTACCCAGAAGCACATCCACAAGCTACTTCTCTTGACACTGACCTTGGCTACTTAAAACAAAAAGTTGAAGCCGGAGCCGACCAAATTATCACCCAATATTGTTTTGATACCTATCAAGTATTAGACTACATTGAAAAAGTAAACCAACATAACATCAATGCACCTGTGGTAGTTGGCATTATGTTGATGGCCAATTTTAATCAAATGGTTAGTTTTAGTGGTCGATGCGGCGCAACCATACCCCATTGGCTCACTAATTTATGTGACGGCATTGATAACCATCCACAACAGCGTACGGCAATTGCAACAGCCATTGCATTAGAACAATGCAGGGTCTTGATGGATCATGGCATCGATAAATTTCACTTCTATAGCCTTAATCGTCACGAAGTTGCACTGAACGTTGCCACCATGCTTGGAATGAAAATTTCACCATAAACTATAACATCTTAAGGAGGACAACATGACAACGTTACTGAACATACTAAAGTTCGTACTGTTAAAGTTTTGGTATATAACCATCCCCTTAATCATTGTGTTTTTTTTGTGGGTATATAAGAAAAAACAACTTGGGAAACGCTGGGTACAACTAACTAGTCTTGCTATTATAGCGCTTGTGGCACTAACTTTAGTAGGAATTTATATGGAGAACAACCAAAACGCCTCCACCTATATCTCCAACAAGGTAGAAGATGGTAGATTAGTTCCCAGTCGTATAGAACCATCAACATCTGCGCCATAACATGATTACCCCACTTAACCAACCTTGGATGCACAGCCCGGCTGTATCCTCTATATTTTTGGCACTTGACCATAAAGTAAGGTTTGTGGGTGGATGTATCCGTGATGCATTACTGGGACATGTTGTCAAAGATATCGATTTGGCATGCCAATATACACCCGATATTGTCACCAAAAAATTAACTGAACAAGGCATTAAGGTTGTTCCAACAGGAATCGATTTTGGTACGGTTACAGCAGTCATTAACTCAGTTGCGTATGAAATTACCAGCTTACGTCAGGATATCGCTACCGATGGTCGTCATGCAACTGTTTCATACACAGAAGATTTTGCCCTCGATGCTATGCGCCGTGACTTCACCATTAATGCATTATCGTGCGATCAAGATGGTACTATTTATGACTACACCAAAGGTCTAGAAGATATCAAAGGCCCAGTAATACGCTTTGTTGGCGATGCAGGCCTTCGATGCCAAGAAGATGCCTTACGTATCTTACGCTACTATCGTTTTTTGGCTCGATTTCCTGCATCACCCAACCAAGAAGCCCAACAAGCCTGTACAAAACACGCGGCCCTTATTAATCATCTGTCAGGAGAGCGTATTGGAGCAGAGATGCTCAAATGCATTACCATGGACAATCCAACACTCTCTCTTAAAGCAATGACCGATACTGGCTGTACTCCTTATGTTTTTGGCAACACCCCAATGACATTCGATAACTTTAAACGTTATCTTGAGATTGAGCACAAACATCAATTACCTATCATGCCAATTGTACGTTTGATTGCCTTAACACATGACCATAACAATCTTTCTCACATAAAAGAGCGTTGGAAATTATGTAAGAAACACATCAAATCACTCCAGATTTTGATGAAAAATCCATGCACACCCGATTTATTATTACAAGAACATAAAACACGCATACTCGAATTAGACAAACATCGCTATTTAGAAGCAATATTAGGGTGTATCGCAATTACCAATGATGAAGGCCTTGCTAATATCTACCAGAAACTCAAACATTGGGAAATTCCTACTTTTCCTATTAATGGCCAAGATTTAATTGAGCATTGTGGTTATACGCCAGGAAAAGCACTTGGTAATGCTTTAAAAGCGGCCAAAAAATGGTGGATTGAAAGTGGGTACCAAGGATCAAAAAATGATGTACTCACTTACGTCAAAAAAAACATCATTTCTTAGCGTCTACAACCAGCATTATCTGACTAAAAAATTCCGATCTATCTTGATTTATCCCCTAAAAACCCTATATAATACCAATATAGTCCTTTTTAGGCGCAAATAAACATATAAACAATGGAGCATCTCACATGAAGTTTCGTCAAAATAATCAATTTTCGGGTATAGCAGATACGCTCGCAGGATCTTCAGCTCAAATTAACGAAGGCCTCAGAGCCTACATGCTGCGTGTATATAACTACATGGCTGTGGCGTTAGCACTTACTGGTGTCGTAGCATTTGGAGCATCAACTTCCGAAACGTTAATGCAAACCATCTATGGCACACCGCTTCGTTATGTAGTGATGTTTGCACCACTTGGTGTTGTCTTTTTCTTATCGTATAAATTACAATCGCTTTCTGCACAAGCAGCACAAGTTTGGTTCTGGGCATTTGCAGGCATCATGGGATTGTCATTATCTTATATCTTCTTAGCCTATACCGGCGAGAGTGTTGCACTTACATTTTTTGTAACAAGTGCTGCATTTGCTGGCCTTAGCTTGGTTGGTTACACAACCAAAAAAGATCTTTCTGGCATGGGCACATTCCTAATTATGGGAGTAATTGGCCTTATTATTGCTTCGGTTGTTAACTTATTCCTAGCTAGCTCTAGCCTACATTTTGCTATATCAGCTCTAGGAGTGCTTATATTTGCCGGCCTTACAGCCTATGACACTCAGCGCATTAAACACACTTATCTTGCATTTGGGCATAATGAGAAACTTGCCATTATGGGCGCACTAAGCCTTTATATTGATTTTATCAATTTGTTTATTCACCTGTTACAGTTTATGGGTGAACGCAGATAACAAGGTAAGGAACTTAAAAACTAAAGGCCGTAAACACGATGTTTACGGCCTTTTTTTTAATATTCTCTTCCTTTTTGGTCCCATAATTGTTGAGCCTTAAGCCGATTACCTTCCATGCGAGTACCAACACTACCAACACTCGTCGAAGAAAAAGTTTGCAGCGAGCAAGAGCTTATTTTCACCTTATCGCCTTCCCTTTGCTCAAATTCACGACATAAGGCATGAATCCCCCCAGAAAAAAATCGTTGCATCACAGCGTCATACGCAGCATCACGACCAAATACTATATCCCATGCTTCTCTCATTTGCACTGGAACACATCGCTCTTTAATCATAGCTCGAAGTTCAATAGGGCCATTATATTTTGTTGGCAATAGCGGCCCTACTGAAAAATCAGGATTGATAGCAATCGAGCCTTGTTGTAATTGCCTCACCATTTCATCAACAAATTCACGCTGCATTTCATTGGGCTTAGGCATGTCTTCAAGCGCAATCTCAGCTACCTCAAACGATATTCCTCCTTTGCCTTTTCTAATATAAAGGGTAATAATCATATCATTACCAGAAGGATCAATAGTTTCAAGAATGGCGCTGCGCCCTATATGGCACATATGGATACTATTTTTCATCACTGAAAAATTTCTAAAACAATGCAAAATTCTAGCCGATGCTTTATCCAGCTCATCAAACGTTGAATAACACCGCAACGAAAAAGACTGACCGTTATATTCAAAAGACTGTATGTGTGTTAATGGCTGCCAATGAGTAATATCATCAATCGCTAACTCAGGACTTTGGGACAATTCTTTATGAACATAAATATCATTTTCTACCTTAACCCGGTGATTACGATACTGAGCAGCCATCGCTAAAAGTTGGCCCGCTGACCACCCAATCTCTGCAAATAAATTTACTAGCACTGACTCTTTAAAGGCATCATGCGGAATGAAACCTTCCTTAATTTTAAATACACCTTGAGCAAACTCATTCGCATAGGGTCTTACAACAGCATCGTAGAAGAAACGGCCATACGCCACTAACTGCTCAACATCATCATCACATAATTTTTTACCACCCACAGGTTGCCATGAAGTATTCTTCACATGTGGATGCCAATAAAAATGACGAGCAACCTCAGGCCCTAGTTCACTTTTCGCCAACTTGCTTGCATTGCCTGCATGACGACGCCATACATCAAAACGATCGGTTAGTTTGTGTGATACAGACTTTTTAGCAATGTCATATAAATCAGCATCATCTTTAGCAAAGGGCGCAACTAACTCACGCAATTGCTGTTGATGTGGCCCCCATTTTTTATCTATGGTTGCTTGTATCCTCGATGCATCAGGAACTGTAGGCTGTTGTTGTGCATGTTGGTGCACTCGCATTCTTTGCACCCAAACTGTTTGGCGTGCAGACCGTAGTAATAATTGACTCCATCGCGCTTGCATAAAATATCCTAACATAAAATTATACACTTATGTAACACAAATAACACAAACTAACAATGAATTAGTATCTTAACTAAGCATTTACAGAGCAGCACCAACGCCCACTAGGCTTGGTAATACACAATGGCACCAAGATAAATTACTATGATGATAATATTATAGGAATTCCATTTAGCTTTTGTGTTTAACTACAAAAACTACTCGTCACCTTCACCAGGTTCTTCAGAAAAATGCTCATCATACTTATTTTGAGTATCTTTGTAATCGTCAGCATCTTCCATTGGGTCTTTTTTAACCGTAATATTTGGCCATTTCTCAGAAAATTCACGATTCACTTCTAACCACTTCACATTATCTTCACTCTCTGCTTCAATGGCTTCTGCTGGACATTCTGGCTCACATACACCGCAATCTATACATTCATCCGGATTAATAACCAGCATGTTTTCACCTTCATAAAAACAATCCACCGGACATACTTCTACGCAGTCAGTATATTTACATCTTATACATGCTTCAGTTACCACATATGCCATAACAGCTAAACTCCCAAGCAAATTAACAATAATGCTACAAAAACCTACGTTTATAGTATGTTTCTAAACTCATTCATAAAAAACTATCAAAACAGGTACACAATAAAGACTGTTTTGCGCCTACAATAGCAAGCAAGAAAACACTATAGCGTAAGTCCTGGCTATGCATCTAATACCTTTTGAGCACGAAGTAAAGATTTTTTTACTGATATACCTTAGAGATTTGCCTACGTTGGTGTTTTCTTAGCACCAACTGTGTTTTCGTTTTTAGCGCCGTAATGATTATAAACAACAATATATTCGTCACAAACATCAGCAATAATGGCACCAACATCTCAGTAGCAATTGATATTCCACCAGAACGCAAAATACTTGCTGGCTGGTGTAATGTATTCCACCAATCAACGGAAAATTTTACAATAGGAACATTCACCAACCCTACCAACGATAAGATAGCTCCCATTTTTTCTCCTTTTACACGATCATCATAGGCTGCCACCAGCATCATATAACCAAGATAAAAGAAAAATAACACCAGCATTGATGTTAACCGAGCATCCCACTGCCACCAAGTTCCCCATATGGGCTTTCCCCAAATTGAACCTGTCACCAAGCATATAAAGGCAAAACAAGCACCAACTGGGGCTGAAGAACTAGCTATCGTATAACTAAGAGGGTTTTTCCAAATAAGCCCAGCCGCATTCATAGAGGCTAAAAACATATACCCACCCAACGCCAACCAAGCAGCTGGAACATGTACATACATCATACGTACTGCGTCACCTTGCTGATAATCAGGTGGTGAACTGATAAGAGCCGCATATAAACCACATAATGCAAAGACACCGCAAATAATGGATAAAGGCATCAATAGTGCATCAATCCAGCGCATTGCTTGTGTGGGTGTAATAGTAATCATAACTTCGTAATTCTTCTTTATTGTTTAGCAACTCCAACCCCAGGTGCAATTAAACATTTGGGATCAAAATGCTTCTTAAACGCCTGCATATGACGATAAACATGTGGACGAATTCTAGGAAGCCTCGATACCAAATCACGACCAGGTGCATGCTCTGAAGCAATAGAGCCATTTACCGAAGCAATAATATCATCCAAACCATGTGAAAACGCTTCTATCTGACTGACGTCTGTATCGTCTGGAATCTGAACATTATTGTGAAATCGACCACCCAAAAAATGACCAAATCGGCGCACCTGAGCCCCAGGCAAATGTATTTGCATCAGTTCATCTAATTGCTGCATAACCCGACAGATCGCTGATAGCGGCACGCTTATATCATAACCTTTTATAGTTGCACCTTTTGACTTAGCTTCCATACTTGCACTAATGGTAATATGATGCCGAATATGATGAAAATTATCTGCTTGAGTTTGGTCTTGTGCCATCACCACTTTTGATGCATCAATCTTATCGCCCAGCTGGTCAATCATCGCCACTAATATTTCTTGCAATATAGATGTTAAATCAAACTGTTCACGCTCCATGGGTGATACTACCTGAACATAAAGTGTGATGGGGTCAACACCAGACAAAGGATTTCGTACATTTTGAGTATGCTCAAATACTGTATGAAGCGCACCAGCTTCTATCATTTCAATACTAATGACCATATCTGCTAAGGCATCTACCAAAAACCTTCTAACATGATGAGCTACCTCTACTGAATCTATGCCGATCCATATGGCTTCTCGTTGCTTAGTGATAGGCGAAAGCTTGAGCATTAAATCAGTTACTAACACCACCGGAAAATGTAAATACCCAATCATTTTAGTTAAGTTGGCACTGGCGTTATCTTTGGGAGTGAGGCGAAGATCATCTAACACTTGGCCATCTGCCATAACTGCACGCATACCAACTACATTATTGAGCAAAGATCCTTCCACTTCGGCTGTTGAACCTCCGGTATTGGTTGTAAACATTGCA
>CALCTU010000007.1 GCA_937907045.1 uncultured Alphaproteobacteria bacterium | reverse complement strand
CTAACTACATCTAAAGCTTATTGTATATATGTAATAGTATATATTTTGACAAAATACTACGCCTGACATCGAGCAGTCAATTTGAAAACAAAATACTTTTTGTATTTTTTCAATGTTATGTTTTATGTTCATGGATAACACTCGCATAAAGACTAAAATAATCTGCACAATCGGACCTGAGACTGAATCATTTGAAATGCTGCAACGGATGGCTGGTGCAGGGATGAATGTTGCGCGGCTCAATATGTCACACGGTGATCAAGACTGGCATCAGAGAGTGATCAAACATATCAAAACACTAAACCGTAAGATAAAGTTTCCTGTCGCGATTCTACTTGATACACAAGGTCCTGAAATTCGCACAGGTCATCTAGCGTCAGATCTGGATTTAAAAAAAGGTTCAGTAATTTCGATTGTGGTCAGGGGTGAAAGCAATCCGGAAGAGACATCCATCCATATTGATTACGATGACTTGATAGGAACTGTGTTGGCAGGTGATAAAATAACGGTTGATAATGGTTTACCGGATATAGAGGGCCATGAGCTAATAAGACAGATGAGAGAAAGAGACAATACAGTAAAATTAATGATGCTTACCGGTACATACACCGAAGAATTAGAACGTCTTTCCCAAAAAAATGGAGCTGATGTGTTTACGGTAAAAGATATCAATATGCATTTCTTGGATGATATAAAGAAGATGCTTGGTTGTATATAGTTTCCATAAAATATTAAAGTTCTATGCCTCGTCCTCATGCAGGTTGAAATATTGTTTTTGGTTAGCCAATAGCCATTATTCGGATTATATATAACCGCTTCTTTTTTAAAAAAATGGTATTAGTATAAAATATCGGCGGCCAGAAATGCAAAAAAGAACCCTATAATGTAAATAACGGTGGCAGTGCCAAGAATAAACCAACTTATTTTTCTTAGACGTGTGCAGGCTCTAGATTGTTTTGGATCAGCGGGGCATGGGGCGTAACGAGCACGCCACTGCATAGCGGCCGAACATAGTAACATGATACCAGCTGCTATAAAAATGGTACCTTTATAATTAGATATGGTTGTGATCCATGGAGCTGTTGATATAAAACCAGCCAGAGTTGCTCCCATGCCAAGGGTTACTAGTAAGGCAGGCAGGGCGCAACAGAGTAAAGTACCAATGCTGGTGAATAAGCTTAATGTTGGTATAATGGTTTGTTTGTACAGATTAGTCATGGCGGTGTATCTCCTTTACATCATAGCCTGCGTCATTAATAAGTTCTTTGATGGTTTGATCGTTCATGGCTAGATGATTATGTTTGAATGTGATAGTGACTATTTTGCTGTCCAGGTTAACATGAATGTTAGATACAGACTCATGCTTGCCAAATACTTTTTCAAGGGCGCGTGCACAAAAGTCACATACAAGTCCGTTTATCTCAACTAATATAGTGTTGGGTTCAACGGGATTACCATGATTGGCATGGACAGGGTGAATTAATGACACGTAGATGAGAGTGAAGATTGCTAGGTATTTTTTCATGAATTTTCTCCTTAGAATCTAATGATAAAGTTAAACATGACATCACCATGGTGGTTAATGCCTGTTTCTGTTAAATATTCGTCCTTAAAAATTCGGACTAAAGGGGTCAAGGTTAATGGCTCTTTTGCTTTAGGGTTATGATCTGCTTGCAGCATAAGCCAGGTATGAATGTCACCGTAATTTCCAATATATGGTGCCACACCAATGCGTGCCTTTTGGGTAAAAAATTGATCAATATCTCCGGCATCAAACATAGTATTTTCATAACTTGTAAAATATCTACGATCCTCCCAATCTAGTGCAATGCCAGTAAATAGTGCTGCCTCATTTTGGTTATTGGATGCTTTAGATGAACCGTTCGCAATACCAGCTCCACTTTTAATGTAGAAATTTGCTTGTGAGTTTGGTTGGTTCCAGCGCTTGGCTAAATAATTGAGTTGAACGCCGTGAAATTGCCAGTTTTTATCTCGCCAGTATTGGGTTTTATAACCAACAGAGTATTTGGCTGTTGGTGAATAATGTATGTGTAGACTATGTGTGTCCATGTCATTCATTTGCATGGTTGTCCAGCCACCGGGGTAAGAAACAGGTCGTGCCTGAGTGCTATATGCTAATCCCGATGTAACCAAATAACATACAACTAATACGTATAATTTCATTATTATATCCTAGTTACCGTGTTAGTAATGCAATCAAAAAAAGAGTGCATTCATGTAATGATGTAAAATGCTAGGATAGATTTTTAGGTGGTTGGAGTTGTAGCTCTATCGGTAAAGAGCGGAGTGACTGATAATAGGTGTCATTTTCAGAAATAATGTCACTAAAGATAATGCCAATATGCGGAGCAAGAAAACTTATATGTGTGCAATGTTGGCAATTGTCACATTCTTGTGCGCTTTGGTCTTGGGAAGTAGAGTTGTTGTGACATGGTTGTTCACTTTGTTGTGTGTGGCCAACATTGTCTATGTTTAGGCAACAAGAAGCGGATGCATTTGCAATGGCGCTAGCAAATACACTCAAACATATAAAAAATAGTACTATTTTTCTAATATATTGCATACTCTCATGATAGCATATTTACCAATCATTTTTCAATAAATAGTCAAGGTTATGTTTCAAGGTAAGCGATTACTTGTATTTTTTTATCTAATCTTTTAGATTGCCCAGTTCAGTTGACAATCCATATTCATGATAGATTTATGAGCACTCTAGCAAAATCACGTATACCCTATCTTTCTAAAGATGCAGTTTTATTTATTATTATTTTGGTAGAAGGCTATGTGGTCCTTGCTTCAGAACTATTGAGTATGCGGCTTTTAGTATCATTTGTGGGCAGCGATACGGCAATTATTTCAATTATTGTGAGTGCCGTATTAATGCCGCTTGCCTTTGGTTATTACGCTGGGGGAAGGTTTTATAAGCATAAATTTAAGCAAAGTTCTGCTGTGCAGTTGCGGCAAGTATTAATTAATAATATGCTTATATCCTCGGTTTTTCTTGCGATTGGTTTGTCGTATTTTTGTATTGAGGCGTTTTTTGAAGTATTGATGGATATTGGCGTTAAATCACGCTTTGTACTTACCACGATTTATTCACTGACCTTCTTGGTAACGCCGGTTTATCTGCTTGGTCAGACAACACCGTTGGTGAGTAATTATTTTTCAAAACATAATTTGTCAAAAACAACAGGTAAGATGTTGTTTTTCTCGACATTTGGTTCTTTCTTTGGTGCAACGTTGACCTCTCTTGTCTTGATGCATACGCTTGGTGTGCACCATACGGCTACCATCACTATTTTTCTCCTAACGTTTTTGGTGATGTTGCTTACTAGAAGGCTTTTATCGCCAAGGGTTTTATTTATGGTGGTTGTGTTTATGTTTACCGCATACATGAACAGTGATTATTTATTTAACAAATATGGGTATGTCTCGAACAATGCGTATAGTCTTATTCAAATTAAAGAACTAGAAAAAGAGAAACAGTATCATTCACGTATTATGAGTATTAATAACTCGCATTCATCCAAATATACTACGAATCCAGATAAGCAATTTTTGTATCTGAGATATCTTAACAATAGGGTGTTTCGGTATTTACCCAAAGATAAGGTCAATGACATTTTAGTGGTTGGTGCCGGTGGTTTTTCTGTAGGAGAAGGTGATACACATAATAACTATACATATATAGATATTGATGCTGACCTTAAAGAAGTGACAGAAAAGCATTTGCGTAAATTTAAATTAGAAAGTAACAAAACATTTATTCCGCAACCGGCAAGAGCTTTTTTATTTAATAATGATAAGAAATACGATGTTATTGTATTAGATGCCTATTCAAATGTTTATAGTGTGCCGTACCAACTGGTGACGGTAGAATATTTTGAACAAGTGAAGGCAGCATTAAAGCCAGGTGGTGTTATGGCCGCTAATGTTATTACGGATGCAAAATTTTATGATGATTGGAGCCTTAAGATCCATAACACTATGGATTTAGTATTTGGGCCGATGGATCGTTTTTCAGTGAGGCCTTTTGATCCGTGGAAAAAAGAGGTTGAATATAGGAATGTGATATATCTTTATTATCATAACCGTCAGAATGATGGCATCTATACGGATAATAAAAATGCATATTTCTTTGATAAATAGGTTTCTATGACTGCTGTTAGTAAATCCCACAGAAAGCTTCTTTCTAAAGATGCAGTTTTATTTATTATTATTTTGGTAGAAGGCTATGTGGTTCTTGCCTCAGAACTATTGAGCATGCGGCTTTTAGTATCATTTGTGGGCAGCGATACGGCAATTATTTCGATTATTGTGAGTGCTGTATTAATGCCGCTTGCATTTGGCTATTACGCTGGGGGAAGGTTTTATAAACATCGTTTTAAAAACAGTACGGCTGTGCAATTAAGGCAAGTGCTTATAAGAAATATGCTGCTTTCGGCTGTATTTTTATCACTTGGTTTGTCGTATTTTTGTATTGAGGTGTTTATTGCAGTGTTAATAAGCATTGGCATTACATCTCGTTTTATGCTGACTACCATCTATGCCTTATTCTTCTTGGTTGTACCGGTATATTTATTGGGGCAAACAACGCCACTTGTAAGTAATTATTTTTCGAAACATAATTTATCAAGAACAACAGGTAAGATGTTGTTTTTCTCAACATTTGGTTCTTTCTTTGGTGCGACGTTGACTTCTCTTGTCTTGATGCATACGCTTGGTGTGCACCATACGGCTACCATCACTATTTTGTTGTTAACTATATTGGTTATGTTGTTATCACGACGTGTTTTTTCGTTGCCCTTGGCGGTGATGATATTGGTGTTGGCGTTTACTGCATACATCAATAGCGATTATTTATTTAGTAAATTTGGCTATGTATCCAATAATGCGTACAGCCTTATTAGAATTGATGATGTCGAAGCAGAAAAACAATATCATTCTCGGTTAATGGTGGTTAATAATTCAAGTGCATCGAAATATACGACTGACCCTGAGAAACAATTTTCATATATTCAGTATATTAATGAGCGTATCATTCATCATTTACCCAAGGATAGGGTTCATGATATTCTTGTGATTGGTGCGGGTGGGTTCTCAATTGGAGAGTACGATACTTTAAATCGTTATACCTATGTAGATATTGATGCTGATCTTAAAGAAGTGACAGAGAAATATCTTAGGAAGTATGAGCTTGAAGATAACAAGGAGTTTGTTGCTCAGCCAGCTAGGTCTTTCTTGTTTAGTAACACTAAAAAATATGATGTTATTGTGCTGGATGCTTACTCTAATTTTATGAGTGTTCCTTACCAGCTGGTAACGGTTGAATATTTTGAGCAAGTGAAATCTGCCCTTAAGCTTGGTGGTGTAATGGCCGCTAATATATTTAGTGATCCTAAATTTCGAGATGATTGGAGTGTTAAGATTCATAATACGCTTTATCATGCGTTTGGGCCTATGGATCGCCATACCGTGATTAATTTTAGTCCATGGGATCAACAGTCCAAGCCACAATGTGTGATCTATGTGTATTACCATAATCGTCAAAGCGATGGTATTTATACCGATAATAAGAATGCCTATTTTTTTGATAAAAAATAGCCTAGCCTATGAATGTAAGTTTAGCGAGTGCGAAAGCCCTAGGCACCTTCAGTGCAATACCATTTCTTTATCATTTCTGATAATTGATGACTTTTGATTGGTTTGGCCACATAGTCATTCATACCATGACTCAAACAAACTTCTTTATCATTTTCTAAGGCATTGGCGGTGATGGCGATAATAGGAGTGGGGTTTTGGATGTTATCTTTTTGTTGAAGTTCTCGTATTTGTTTTGTGACTTCGTAGCCGTCAGGTGAGGGCATTTTGACATCCATAAATATAATATCAAATTTATCTTCATCATAAAGTGAAAGTGCCTGAGATCCAGATTCGGCTAAGGTAACATGGCATCCCATTAGAGAAAGCATATCATTCATAATCTCGCGGTTAATGAAATAATCATCCACCACCAATATATGTATGTTATTAAATTCTTTTTCGATGTTGCTTATCATGTTTTCGGCTCATGATTGATCATTAAGGGGAGGGTGAAACTAAATGTTGATCCTTTGTTTTCTTGGCTCTTTACGTCGATGTTGCCGTCCATGAGTAGGCATAGTTTCTTGCAGATGGCAAGTCCCAGGCCAGTGCCACCAAATGATTGAGGTGCATCAAAATGAGCTTGGGTAAATTTTTGGAAAATGGTTCCAAGTGCATCCGCTGCAATTCCAACTCCAGTATCGGTAACTTCAAAGGTTACAAGCATTTTATTGTTATCCGATGGACACGGTATGCAAGAGGTGGATAAAGTTATGGATCCAGATTCGGTGAATTTAAGAGCGTTTCCTAACAAATTGACAAGTATTTGTTTTATGCGTACAGGGTCAGTAATGACATGCAGGTCTTTTTCAAGAGGGTGAATGTTTAGTTGTAGGTTTTTGGCTTCTATTTTGGGTCCAAATATAGTTTTCATATTATCGATGATATGATGAATACTACATTGCGTTTGCGAAATTGGCATTTCTCCGGCTTCGATTTTTGATAAATCTAGAACATCATTGATGATGGCAAGTAGGTGTTCACCTGCTTCGTATACGCATGCTAAGTAATGAGATTGTTTGTTGTTTATTTCTGTATTCATCAAAAGTTCAGTCATGCCAATAATGCCATTGAGTGGTGTCCGGATCTCATGGCTTAAATTAGCTAGGAATAATGTTTTTTGTTGATTTGCTTGTTTTGCTTCGTTGTGTGCTTGACGGGTTTCAAAATGAGCCCATTCGAGACGATCTTTGTATTTTCGGACCTTGTCTTGTAATTCTCTCAGGTCGCTCATATTATGTACAATAATAATGATTGTATCACGATGATGGTTTAGTCTGAGAAAGGATGCAACAGTGGCAATTTCGTAACCATCTTTATTAATCAAGTTGCAAGGACCAAAAGTTTGGCGTTGTTCGGTTGCTTGGTTTCTGACGGAAGAAAGATCATCTTTGAATAATGTGTTAAGTTCTTTGCCAATTAACTGATGTTCGTGATAGCCGGATAATTTTACAAAAGCATGATTTGCGCTAATAACGTTGAGGTTTATATCAAGCCATATAATTCCATCTATTAGCTCATCTACCAGTGAAGATAAATCATCTGGCGATGGTGCAAAGAGTGTTTTGTTTTCAATATCTTCCATGTACTAATAAGTGTTTGTTGATGCAATAAATTTCAGTCAAAAGTTGCAAAATTGTATAGCTTATGCACTATGATGGTCTTTGTTATAGATAGCTTTAATTTTAAAGCCTCAATACTTAACAAAGCGTTAATAAGCTATTGTTATAATGATATTTATGGTGCTTCTTGTTTGTCGGTTGGGTTAATTAGCTACTCAACAGGTGGTTTATGTTGGAAGTAGTATTAGAGTGTTGTTTTGTCAGTTATACAGTAGGGTGAGGTGGAGTATGTTACAAAGCTTAGTGATAGATGATGAGCATGTAAGTAGAAATATGGCAATGAGTATGCTCAGAAAAGTTGGAACAAATGTTCATTACGCAGAAAATGGCCTTGAAGGTATTGAAATGTGTAAGAAACAAATGCCTGATATTGTGATAGTTGATTGGATGATGCCATTAATGAATGGTATTGAATTTATCCAAGAGTTACAAATGTTACCTGATCACGAGCAAGTTAAGGTTGTTATGTGTTCTTCTAAATTTAATGAAGAAGATATTGCCAAAAGTATTGCCCAAGGTGCGGATGAGTACTTAAAAAAACCACTTCATATTAATGACTTATATCGCATAATCGAACATTTGAATGATGGTAGATACGGTGATGTCATTTAACGACAATGTCATTCATTAGTAGCATAGTATCGGTTTTTTATTATTTGGCTTAATGCGGTGGTGGTGTAGGGCCTTGGCAAGGAGTACAGCAGTTAGGATCTACAAGAACATAGCTTGTTGTTCCATTTAATTCATCATCTGTGGCTTCCTTTTCTTCTGCCTCCTCTACCAAAACATAACTTTCGATATCGTCTGCTTTTGGAGGATAAAAAATAACATCGACGTTATTGAGCTCTACTGTAACATTCTGTCTAGTTCCTTGTGCGAGTTTTTCGCGTATATATTCCTCTGCGGTTAGATCACGCCTTTGAGGTTCTGGTTGCCAAATTTTGGCGCCATTAAGTACAAGCTTGGTAACGCGAGGTGTTTCTTCAAGTATGCTGATAAGAGAATCTAGCATAGAGGGGCTAAGTAATTGATCGGTTAAGTCTATTGAAGAAAAAAGTTGTCTACCTTGCAGGTTGTCCTTAAGGCGAGAAAATAGAT
>CALCTU010000006.1 GCA_937907045.1 uncultured Alphaproteobacteria bacterium | reverse complement strand
GGAATGGGCGGTATGGGTGGAATGGGCGGTATGGGTGGATTCTAGTAATCTTACCTAGCTGCTTGTTAGCTTAAAATATCAAGAGAAAGGCTCCTTACTTGTTTAAGTAGGGAGCCTTTTTTTGTGACTTAGTAATATTGAGGATGGCAATTACAACGTTGCCAAGAATATTGTTTATCGAACGAGAGGTGATGGGTCACTATCAACTGATGATACCGCCATTGGTTGCGGTAAAACAGATGGCGTTTTTGTCAAGTTTGTGGATGGTGTTGTTGGTTCCATTTTTTTGCTATCTACAGGTTTAGAGTCGCATAACCAGTCAAGGAAGGGACCTGAAAGTATCACTCCAAGCGAAAAAATAGATGAGCCAGCCATGCGTGCTGTGGTTAGTTTTGCTAACTTAAGAGTTGATTCGCTAATGGTAAGTCTGGTTCCAAATATAATCTGATCAAAATGATAGGGTTCGGGTACTATATGGCGTAATAAATCAGAAGGGGCCATGCCATTTGCATATGCTTTAAAGGCAATGTGTAGTGGTGTACTTGCTCCTGAGATAGCTGCAGATTTGGCTGCGGTAATGAAAGGAGATTGTGATTGGGGAAGGTTACCAGAGCGCTGTGATTGCCAGAGAGCGTATGAAAGTGCACTGCCTGTCATACAGTTTCGTGTAGTGTGAGCTGCCAATGCTCTAGGCAAATTGGCTCTGGGTAAATTTTTTGCTGCAGTAGATGCTGAAGCAAATTCTATCTTAGCAGAGGCAACGTCGGAAAAGAAACGCGGCATTTCAAACATCGAGGCAACTACACCTGCTACAGGAATAACCCATTTTTCAGAAGAGTCAACACCCAGTTTATGATGAAGAAAATGATAGAACCCCAAAATTGCCGGCACTCTTAATCCTGATGATACTGCTATGCCGTATGCATTCAGAGCAAGACCTTTGGGTGTGATATGGTTTACGCTACTTCTGACTGCTGCGGGTAAAGAGTGTCCCTTCAGTGTTTTTGAGAAAATACGTTCAGATACTGTAGCAGGTAATGTACCCACTGCAGTAGTACATCCAACTGCTGCGGTGGTTCTTTTTGGATCAATTCCTAGTTCAGCTAGCCTTGCAACGCTTTGATTATAAAGGCCACTAAGTATGGATGGTGGTATAGATGAAGTGCGGCCTTTTTCGCTCATAATGCCTCAGTATTTATGGATCAATATCAAGAACGTTCTGAAGTATATAACATGCGGCTAACGCGTCATCGTGTTTATGCCGGTTTTTTCTTTTTACGCCGGCTTCTTTCATGGTGCGTGTTACGGCAGCTGTACTCATGCGTTCGTCATATAGTAAAGCAGGCAAAAAAACTTTTTCAAGTAATTTATTTAAAAATTTACGAATTAGGGCGCAATTTGCACCTTCTGTGCCAGATAGCTCAACCGGAAGTCCACAGACGATGCCAACAATCTCCTCCTGGTTGCAAATACGGCGTAAATACCCGATATCTTTGCGGGTGTTTATTCGGGTATAACAATCAAACGGAGAAGCAATGGTGCGAGTATTGTCGCATGTGGCTAGACCAATGCGTTTTTCGCCTATATCTAGTGCTAGCAGACGTCCTTCATGAGGTGGCAATACGGCATTGAATTGTTGTGGGTTTTCGTAGATCATACTTGCTTTTTGGTGTTTCTTATGCTTTATGAGATCCCCTATCATATCATCAGTAAATACAAAGGAAAGTGTCCAGATGTCACTATCAGAAAAAGATGTGCTAAAAATAGCTAAATTATCGCGTATTCGGATCAAAGATGACGAAGTCGCGTATTACCAGAAAGAGCTCTCTTCTATTCTTGATTGGGTAGATATGCTGCAGGAAGTAAATACTGATGATGTCCAGCAAATGTCTTCGGTGGTTTCTGAAACCCTGCCGCTTAGAGAAGATCAGGTTATGGGTGGTTATAAGCAAGATGACATATTGGCAAATGCCCCTAAAGCTGATTATGGCTGCTTTATTGTACCCAAGGTAGTTGAGTAAAGGAAAAGGTGATGACAGAATTAACACAATTATCAATTTCAGAAGCAAAACGTTTACTTGAAAACAAAGAATGTTCGGCGCTTGAGCTTACACAAGCCCATTTGGCTGCGATTGATCAAGCAAGTGATCTTAATGCATTTAGTGTGCAAACTCCTGATCTTGCGCGTAAGATGGCTGCGGCCTCTGATAAACGACGTAGCGAAGGCCAAGTAGGTTTATTAGAAGGAATTCCTATTGGTGTGAAAGACTTATTTTGCACCAAGGGCGTTAAATCAACTTCATGTTCACATATATTGGATGGTTTTGTGCCTCCATACGAATCGACGGTGAGTGCCAATTTATTTGCTCAAGGTGCGGTTATGATTGGCAAAACAAACATGGATGAATTTGCCATGGGTTCGGCCAATACCAATAGCTATGAAGGGCCAGTAAAAAATCCCTATAAGCGTACCTCAGATGGAGCTCAAGTAGTGCCCGGTGGTTCTTCTGGTGGTTCTGCTGCTGCTGTGTCTGCTTATTTATGCATGGGAGCTTTAGGAAGCGATACTGGTGGTTCGGTGCGCCAGCCTGCATCCTTTTGTGGTAATGTAGGGGTTAAGCCTACGTATGGAAGATGTTCACGTTGGGGAATGATTGCATTTGCCAGTTCATTGGATCAGGCAGGTGTTTTTGCACGTTCTGTAGATGATTCTGCGCTTATCTTGGAAGCCATTTGCGGGCATGATGCAAAAGATTCAACTAGCTCAACCAAAGAAATCCCTCCGTTCAGCAAGCATGTTACTGCTGATGTTAAAGGAAAACGCATTGGTGTGCCCAAAGAATATCATCAAGAAGGTATGCCTGAGCAAATCGAAAAATTATGGCAGCAGGGTATTGAATGGTTAAAAGCTGCAGGTGCTGAGATAGTTGATATTAGTTTACCGCATACCAAATATGCGTTGCCGGTATATTATATTATTGCGCCAGCCGAAGCGTCTTCAAACCTTGCACGATATGATGGTGTGCGGTATGGCCTTAGAGTGGCTCCTCAAGGTTGTTCGTTGGATGACATGTATGAGCTGACTCGTTCCCAAGGTTTTGGCGACGAGGTGAAGCGTCGTATTATGATTGGTACCTACGTGCTCTCGGCTGGTTATTATGATGCTTACTACAAAAAAGCGCAGCGTATACGTACGTTAATTGCAAGGGATTTTGAAGAAGCCTTTGGCAAAGTAGATGCTATTGTAACACCTACCACCCCCACACCAGCCTTTGCGTTTGGTGAGAAACAAGATCCATTGACGATGTATCTCAATGACGTATTTACTGTTCCTGCGAGTTTGGCAGGGCTTCCGGGCATGTCTGTACCGGTTGGCTATTCTGATGATGGTTTGCCATTAGGTCTGCAGATTATCAGTAATCGTTTTGACGAAGTTGGAATGTTCAATGTTGCAAAAACGCTAGAAGAAGCTGCGCAATTTGAATCTAAGATTAAGGGAGTGGCCGCATGAGTATGATTATTAAAGGAAATACAGGTGATTGGGAAGTGGTGATTGGCCTAGAAGTACATGCCCAAATTACTTCTAAATCCAAGCTTTTTTCAGGAGCTTCAACCGAGTTTGGTTCCGAAGCAAATATGAATGTGTCTTTGATTGATGCGGCAATGCCAGGGATGTTGCCGGTCTTAAACGAAGTATGTATTCGACAAGCAGTAAAAACAGGTTTGGGTATTAATGCAAAAATCAACTTAAGATCTATTTTTGATCGCAAAAATTACTTCTATGCGGATTTACCACAAGGGTATCAAATTTCTCAATTTGCAGACCCTATTGTAGGAGAGGGTGAAATTACCCTTGATATGCCAGATGGTTCTACTCGCACGATTGGTGTAGAGCGTATTCACGTAGAACAGGATGCTGGTAAATCGATGCATGATCAGTCTCCGGATAGTTCATTTATTGACCTGAACCGCTCTGGTATTGGTTTAATGGAAATTGTTTCTAAGCCGGATATGCGTGGTCCTGAAGAGGCGGCTGAATATATGAAAAAGCTTCGTTCTATTGTACGCTACCTTGATACATGTGATGGCGATATGGAAAAAGGTTCGATGCGTTGTGATGCCAATGTTTCGGTAAGGCCAGTGGGTTCAGATGAGTTAAGAACTCGCTGTGAAATTAAAAACCTCAATTCTGTGAAATTCTTGCAAGCTGCCATTACTTATGAGGCTAATAGGCATGTGGAGGCTTATGAGTCGGGTGAAGAAATTGATCAAGAAACCCGGTTATTTAATACCGCTACCGGTGAAACTCGGACAATGCGTTCTAAAGAAGATGCGCATGATTACCGTTATTTCCCGGACCCTGACTTATTGCCACTAGAACTTACGCAGGCATATGTTGATCGTATTAAAGAAGAGCTACCAGAACTTCCGGATCAAAAGAAACTACGCTATATTGAAGCACTTGGGTTGCCAGCGTATGATGCTAGTGTGATTGTGGCAGACAAAGACAATGCGGCATTCTTTGAAGAAGCTGCGAAGGGGCACGATGCAAAATTAGCGTCAAACTGGATGATGGCAGAGCTTTTTGGTCGTTTGAATAAGCAAAATATTTCTATTCATCAATGTCCATTTACGGCTCAGCAATTTGGTGATTTGCTAGGTTTGATAGAAGACAACACCATATCTGGTAAGATTGCCAAAGAGGTCTTGGATGTGATGGTAGAAACGGGCCAAGATGCCGCCGTTATTGTAGAGCAAAAGGGACTAAAGCAGGTTACTGACACTGGTGCCATTGAAGCAATGATTGATGAAGTAATGTCAGCTAACCAAGATAAAGTTGAACAATATCGGGCTGGAAAAGATAAGTTGTTTGGATTCTTTGTTGGTCAGGTGATGAAAGCTTCGCAAGGTAAGGCGAATCCTCAAGCGGTCAATGAGATTTTAAAGGATAAGTTAGCAGCCTAGGGGAAACGATTAAGGATACCATTATGCAACAACATCTTTGGTGTTTCGGTTTAGGTTACAGTGCTCATGTGCTGGCCACACAGCTTGTGAATGATGGGTGGCGAGTTAGTGGCACCCATCGAACTGCAGAAAAATGTGAAGCAGAACGTGTTCACGGTATTACGGCTCATTTGTTTGACACAGATATGCCATTACAAAATGTATGGGATTTAGATTCAGTTACTCATGTGCTGGTATCGATTGCACCAGATAGTCATGGTGATCCGGTATTGATGATGCATAAAGAAGATTTATTAAATCTGCCAAATTTGCAATGGGTGGGGTATTTATCAACCACAGGAGTATATGGTGATCATCAAGGCGCGAAGGTTGATGAAGCATCTGAATGTAAACCAGTGACTGATCGTAATGCTTGGCGGTTAAATGCAGAGCAGGCATGGATGGCTACAGGTTTGCCGGTACATATTTTTAGGTTGGCAGGTATCTATGGTCCAGGACGTAATGCAATTGAGCAACTTAAAAAAGGTACGGCTAAGCGTATTGACAAGCCCGGACAAATCTTTTCACGTATTCATGTTGAAGATATCGCTAATGTATTAAGGGCTTCTATTGCGAAACCAAACCCCATGAGTATTTACAATGTGTGCGATGATTATCCATGTCCTCAGGCAGAAGTAGTAACACATGCTGCTAACATAGCCTCAGTAGAGCCACCACCGTTGATACCTTATGAAGAGGCTCAGTTGTCAGATATGGCAAAGAGCTTTTATTGCCAAAGCCGATATGTACTCAATACCAAAATAAAAGAAGAACTGGATGTTTCTTTGCATTTTTCTACCTATAAGGAAGGTTTGTTGGGTGTTTAGTTAATTTGTGGTTGATTTTTTGTGCAATTTGGTATATAAATATGCGTAAAAAAGAGAGTATATTGATATGCCTAGGTCCTCACATCCAGTTCCCCCACATCCAATTCATGGAAACCCACCTTTTGGGATGTATAGAACGTTGCCCCCACTAAGGAGGCAGCCAACGGTTGAAGAGTTGACGCATGAAATTCAACAGACCGAACGTGAGATTCAACAGGCTGAACTTGAAATTTTGCGGCAAGGTATTGATTCTGAAATGCAGCAAGTTAATGGGAAAGTAGATGCTTTAAGAAGAAAAATTAATACGCTGAGTAAGCATCAAGTTAAACAACATTCTACTATCAGTGGTTTGGTTGAGCAAGTAAGGATTTTACAACATAATGTTGAGGTTTTAAGAACGCAAAACGACTATTTTAAAAGTCAACAACCCGATATGGATTTAACACCGCACGGTTTTACGGATAAACAAGAAGCTTATTATGTAAAACTTGGACGACTGTTAAAACACACATTAAAAGGTGCGCAGACTGCGAGTCTTGCTTTTGTTCAGGTGGAACCTTCTGCTAAGGCTCAAGCAGCCAAAGATATAGCGGAAATGGCCGCAAATACGCCGCTAGTTGGCTTTGGATTGAGTATTATTGGTAAAGGTGTAGAGAAATTATTTGATAAATTAGATAAACAAAAAATGGCAAAGCTTGCTCAGCTTTTTCCAAGAGATGATGTATATGAGTTTCTTGCAGCTTACATTACACGTTTTGTTTCTAATACAACAATTGCTGCATGTAAGTGTGAGCAAGAAAGCGAAGCGCTTGCTCAAGCACATTTTGAGATGATTATTGAGGCTATTTCTGAAAATATACTGGCACCAGAGATGGTTCATAAAAAAGATCCAGTAATATTAACAGACCAAACGCCCTTGGGCATACCAACGCTTACTCATGGCCAAAAACTAGATGTTATTAAGGCTATGGAACTATGTGGTGAATATGTTTCATACCGAATTAATGGCTTATCAAATGACGATGCTATGAGAATGATGAATCGACGAGGTGGTGGCTACACTTTTAGTAATCCTGCTGCGGCGCAGTCAGCAAATCCCCGGTCTAGTTTTCAGGCTCAAAGTAGTCTAGATTCCTTGCCTGACTTGCCATCAGGACTTTTGACAGGTGATGGCAGTCAGCTTTCACTGGGTGTGGTTGGTAGGAGCGCTTCAGGATTTAGTGTAGTTAGTTCACCAAGAAAATAGATGATTGCCTTTTACCGAGGAAACTTCTTTAATAGCTTCTGACTTAAGCCAGCAATCCTTCGTTCGTCAACGCCTTGGGCGTCAGACATACTATCAAAACCACTTTCAAATAATCCGCGTATATCAAAGGCAATATTTGCCCAGATCACATTTCCGGTTTTACCATCAACCAATGTAACTACCAAACGAGTATTGTCTGCATTATTAGATGCACCAGTATTTACCAGCATGTCAATCATGAAGTCACGGGTACGTGCGCCTGAAGTTTTCACGATGGAAATATAATCCGTAAAAATAAGCATATCAGCGCTTAGTGCAGATGCAAATTCAACCGCTTTTTTACCTAGTTGTTCATTTGTATTAATGGCTATTTCTTCTTTCTTGCGTATGGTATCAAACATACGCAATGCTGCTTTGTTGTAGTTTTGGCGAAGAGTTACTAATTCACGCGACAGTTTTTTATCATGAATAGAACGCTTGGTTTCTACATTTACTTGGTAACCCTTGGATTTAAAGCTACGCTCTAGTTCTTGGCGAGTCATTTGCTGAATTGTATATTCGTAGTCATGCATGCGGTGTTTATTACCAGCAATATCTGCAGTACTAATTTCAGCTTCAACTGGGAGTAAGGCAACTACTTTACTTTGGCTGATCACTTGTTGGTGGCCGGGTGCTGACCGTACAGTTGTAAAGTTAACACACGCACTGACAAGTACTAGGCAGCACACAAGGGTAAGGTTTCGTATGTGAACCATCATCGGTAGACTCATGTTTAAGATGAATTTAGTTAGCAGCAATCACGCGGGTACGTTTGTCAGAGAAGATAACATAGACCTTCCTACCTTCGCTAATTTGTACATCATTACCTTGGACTACTGTAATAAGACCATTTGTGGTAGCGGAGGCAATAGCGTTACGCATGATAGTGCTACCTTCATAATAGTCTGATTTTAAGTTTTTGGTGTCCACTTTAATAATATACTCAATACCTTCACCGGTACTTAAATATTCTTGTGCTAATGCGCCAACAACAGCGCCCGCAACTGCTCCGCCTACTGCAGCAGCAGCCGAACCTTTACCTTTACCAATGGCTGCTCCACCAATACCTCCGGCAAGTCCACCAGCTAAACCGCCAGCAGCATTGTCAGATAAATTATCAGATCCTTTAATGGTAATAGGGCGCGCTGATAATATAACACCTTCCATGGTAAGGCTAAGTGTTGATCCACTAGTGTACGTGTTGCTAGATAAATCGCGTGCACATGAGGCAAGCGTTAATAAAACAGTTGTAATCGCGATTATTTTTTTAAGTAACATGGCTATAATTCCTATAGTAAAAAACGATATTTGTTTAGTGGAGCAATTATATAACATGATTGATATGAATTATCAATGAATTAAGTTCGTCTTTATGCACATTAAAAGCAAATTGATTCTTTTAATACGTGGTTTACTTCAGAAAATGTCGTTTCTTTTCCCAATGCTTGCATGGAGGTAACCCCATATTCTTTAATGCCGCACGGTACAATGCCCTCAAAATGATGTAAGTCTGGATTAACATTAATGGCAATACCATGATAGGTCACCCATTTTTTGAGTCTTACTCCAATGGCGGCAATTTTGCATTCTTTACCCTCTGGGGTGATTGTCCAGATTCCAACACGACCTTGTCTTCTGAAGCCTTCAATATCAAATGCTGCAAGCGTGTTGATGATCCATTGTTCTAAACTATAGACAAACCATCGGACATCTTTTTTGTTACGCATGTTTAAATCAAGCATAACATAAGCAATATTAACGCCAGGGCCGTGATAGGTATATTGGCCGCCGCGGCCAGTTTTGTGAACTTCAAAGCCATTATCGTTGATTAAATCCTCACTATTGGCACTTGTACCTGCCGTATATGTGGGTGGGTGCTCTAAAAACCAAATTTGTTCTGGGATTTTCTGTGCAATAATATTATCAACATGTGTAAGCATGGTATCATGTGCAACTTGGTAGGGAACTAAGTCGGTGCTGGTAGTGAAGTTTATCATTGTGATTAAGATGAACGTATGAAACGAATTTTTTGATAGTAAGTGAAGTTATTTGCTTGCCTGTTTACTCTATTTTTGTTAATTAGCACAGTTCTTTTTATAGCTGGCGGTCGTGGCGGAACTGGTAGACGCGCAACGTTGAGGTCGTTGTGGACAAATTTGTCCGTGGAAGTTCGAGTCTTCTCGACCGCACCATTCTTCAAAATTAGAGCATTTGATGAACTCGTCAAACGGCGAACGCAAGGTATACTCTAGCCTTTCACCGTTTAGAGTTAAGTTCAAGAACACCAAATTTAGCAATCTTCTTTTTTTCTCATTTGTTGAACTAATAAAAATCTCGTGAGCTTTTGAGGAAATTTTTACTAGGTCTATCAATGTGTTAGTGAAGTTATCGTCAGCATCAATATGTTTATCTAGTTGATCGATAATATCCTTCCTACGAGAGGATAGTTTATCCCTCATTGAGTCAAAATCTTCTTGAGCAATATTATCTTCAAGCAATAAATGAGTGAGCTTATCAATCTTATTCTTGATAGTGATAAGTTCCTTTTCCAAAGATTTCACTTGCTCAATATGGAAATCTTTTTCAACAGCACTGGTTTTTTCAATGTAGCCTATTACTCTAGCCAACATTTCAGGATTCAACGTTAACCTTTTAAATACTTCCTCTACTTGCTCTAAAACTTTTTCTTCTTTAACCCAAATATTTTTTTCTGGTTTCTCTGGATTACGAGCACGCAAATAAATCCAGGTCTTTTCACCTTTAGACGTTTTACGTTTATGGCGTTCAGAAACTACCGTATGACCTGTAACACCACATTTTATTAAACCTCTAAATACAAAATCGATAGCACGGTATTTGAAAGGTTTTTTGTTCCAGCCTAATCTTACAGCTTGGCAAGCGTCAAAAACTTCCTTTGTAATAATTCTTTCATAATGATGCGGATACTCTTTTCCTGTATTTTTTACTTTCATAACACCATAATAAAAAGGGTCTTGAACAATTTTATGAAGATGAGACTTTGACAAATACCCTTGATTGCCACGAGAATTTGTTAAACCCCATTCTTTTACTTTCTTTACCATATCAGCAAGTGTGTACGAACCTGTAGCATATTCTTCAAAAAATTTCTTTACCAATGGCGCACGTTCTTTATCAACATAGATTGTACCCTTGGTTTTCTTATCTCCTTTTTCATGGAGGTATCCAACAGGAGCCGTACTAATCCATTCACCATCACGCAATTTCTGTGCAATACTGCGATTGATATTATCACGCATACTATCAACATAGGACTGCGCCATCATAACGTGAACGTTCCACATCATGCGCTCTTGTGAACTAGAATTTTTATGTATCACGCAATTTTCTGTATAAAAATGTAATTCTATTTTTGCCTTTTCAACTAGATCATTAAGCAAAGGTGTTTCTTTGAAACTTCTTTGCATGCGGTCTACTTTATCAGTAACAATTGCTATAGTTTCTTTATGCTTCTTGGCAAAGTTAAGCGCAGCCATAAATTGTTTACGCTCTCCTTTAGTAGATGATTCTGTAAATTCAAATGTTTCAAGAATTTCCAATCCTTGACGCTGGCAATATTCCCTTATTCTGTATTTTTGAGCGTCAGTAGAATAGCCTTCCTCTTGATCTTTTGAGGATACACGTGCAAGTACAATAGCTTTTTTTGCTCTTTCAAATGTGTTGTTTTTACCTTTCATGCTGCTGTAACCTTCTCTAATTCTTTAATAATAACCTACGTTTCCTACCCTTCTAAAAGGCATACGGATATCATATTCAAGCTCTCGTCCTTTTAGCCTTAGGTTATCAAATATATAGTTAATGATTTGTCGTTTTATTGTGTTATTAGAATTCTTGAAAATACCGAAAAGACTTTGTTCTACATTTATAGGGTCATTAATTCTGATAAAAATCTCATTCTCAAAATGTTTGATGGCTTTTTTTATCTTCTCCTGTTTATGTTTTATTCTTTGGTTTCGTTCTTTGAATTCTTCTTTGCTAAGAATCCCTTCGGTTAACAAATCCAAAAGCGTATCGTTCTTGTCGTTAATGCCTCTGACTTGACTTTTAAGACTTTTTAGTTCTTTATTGTAATATGCTTTCTCTAGGTGATGTTTTTTACTTACTAATTTTTTTATTTTTTGACATTCTTCAGGATTTATCTTTTCAATAGTTTGTATTGTATTTGCTATCCTTTCTAATACATGGTCTTCACGCACCCATAACTGTTTTGATGGGTTTTCTGGTCTCCAAACCCTTAAATAAGTCCATCGCGCTGTTTTACCATTCTTATACGTTTTCGTTTTTGTATCCGCAGTAGAGATTCGACCTGTAGTAGCACACTTAATGATACCTCTAAAAATATAATTCTTGCCACTATATTGAAATCGTTTCTTAGACCATCCGTTTCTAACTTCTTTACAAGCAATATAAATAGCCTTAGGAATAATAGGCTCATAATAATGCGGATATAATTCTCCTTTTACGCGCATTTCACCATAGTAAAAGGAGTTTTGAATAATACGATGTAGTGTTGATTTTTTTAAATAATGGCCTTGCTTGCTTTTTAATCCTAAGTCTTTAGCCTTTTTTAATAAATCTCCAAGCGTATAAGTACCTGTCGCATATTCTTCAAAAAGATGCCTAATAATGTCGGCTCTTTTAGGGTCAATAACAACAATACTATTTCCTTTCTGGTCTCTGGCATTTAAATATCCAAGGGGTGCTGCACCTATCCATTCCCCGTTTTGAAGCTTATGTTCTAAACTACGTGTTACATTATCACGTATGCTATCAACATAGGACTGTGCCATCATTACATGCATATTCCATATCATTCGTTCCTGAGACCTGGAACTTTTGTGGATAACACAATTCTCAATGTGGAAATGTAATTCAACTTTGCCTTTTCTTACATATTCATCTAACAACGGTGTATCTGAAAAGCTTCTTTGCAAGCGATCCACTTTATCGGTTACAATAGCAACTGTCTCACCTTGGGAAATGGCAAATTTAAGCATTTCTTTGTATTTTTTACGTACTCCTATTGTAGAGGATTCGATAAGCTCAAAAATCTTTATTATATTTAGTTCGTTTCTATCGCAATACTCAATTAGTCGCTTTTTTTGTGCGTCAATAGAATGCCCCTCTGCCTGATCTATTGTAGAAATTCTAGCTAAAATAATAGCTTTTCTAGTTTTTTTAGTCATACAACACCTCGATTTATATAAAGCTTCCCATCAGGGCTCCTTTTATATACGCTAATTACCCCCTGTCTTGTCAGAGCATTAAGCACACAATCGGATTTTTGGTGTTCGTTTTCTTCAAAACACAAATCATTTACTATAACAGCAATTCTCTCTGGGCAGTCTTTTACATGCTTGATAAATTCCTTGCGCATTCGATGGTTTCCAGCCAAATACTCATATGTCTGGATTACTTCAAAATCCGCTTCTTTGCATGATTCATTAAGTTGATGTGCTGTTTTTTGTATATCTTTGGCTTTAACGCCTTTGGATATACGTAGCACAATTATTGCTTTTTTAGCCGTCATAAACTACCCCGATCTTATTAGATCAAAATGGCCTCTCAAGCATTAGCCCTTGAGACCAGTTAGTTTGATCACCAAAAACCTGTATGGTTCTGGTGATCGGGGAGTTTGTAAAACCGCCAACGGACAGTCACGCACATCTTTAGATCGGATGACCCTGGACATACATGTGCGTCTCCCCGACCATAAAGTCGAGGATGCATTATTTAGTGGCAAATGCTACCACCGTTGGTTCAAAGGGTTACAACGCCCCAGAAAAGTTTATAACTTTTCCAAGGCTTATTGTAAACAGAAACCGCAAAAAGTCAAAC
The DNA here is from genome assembly GCA_937907045.1 of uncultured Alphaproteobacteria bacterium. Classification (GTDB taxonomy): domain Bacteria; phylum Pseudomonadota; class Alphaproteobacteria; order Rickettsiales; family UBA6187; genus CALCTU01. Next base: position 2,444 of record CALCTU010000006.1, on the reverse strand, counting down.
GTCCATCAGGCCGCGCACATTATTTCACTGCAAAAGCTTATCAATGTTCTTGCTGCATCGTGTGCTTGGTCTTCGGTTAGTTGGCTTCCATACATGTCTTTCACGTCTTGCACTATATCTTGGTATATCTCATCGGCAGTTTTATTTTCATTTTCTACCATGATTGTTTTGATTTTTTCAATATCTGGATTTTCGGTCATTTGGAGTAACTCCACTTATTGCTTTAAAACGAGTAAACACAGGGTTTTCCAAGGTGTCAGGTGTCAAGTAGCAAAAAAACTCTAACGCTAGTTAACTGTCGCAAACTTCTCGCCCGCATTTCCTAAACTCTGGAAAGTACCTTGATAGTTATATACACCGTTCAAGCAATAAATGTATTTCGCCATAGTCGTTTACGCTGCTATATGGGATTGTAAGTGTATGGGTTTCAGTGTTATATCCTTCTGGCGCCCATACTACCTTGTATCCTTGTGGTATTGTTACATTGTGTTGTATGACAAGGTTATTTGTATTGGGTACGATCTGTACACGGTTATTGCCATAGTCTGCTACAAGATAGCTATTGTTACCCATGGGCAGTACATCCCAGATATCACCAAAACCACCTATTTTATTTCTGGCTTGTTTGCGGTCATCCCAATCAGAGAAGCCGCTATGCCATTTATAATCACGATCTTCTATACCTAAAGCGATAAGCATTTTGGGGCCGTTACATGCGGTCACCAATTCCTTACCATCGAGCGATAGTGTTATGCCTCTTGGGAAAATACCATCGATATCAAAACCCGCTGGTTTGCTGTAGGTTGATAGATATTCCCATGTTTCAGGATTCCATACAGCTATATGGTGTTTGTTGTATAGGCTGATATATAATTTACCATCGGTCAATATTCGCGCTCTAACAGGGCGTGATACTTCTTTTTGCCAACCTTGACCGTCTGTTTTATACATCACACGACTTTTTACTAACTGTCCTGTATTGCTATCAAATTCGCTTATGTGACCGTGATGCTCACCTTCTTCTCCTGTTTCGGGGTCATAACCTCTACCATCAGAAGAGCAAACCAATATGTTGCCATTTGGTAATAATTCAACATCGGTAGGGTTATCAAGTTGCCCGTTTATTAAATCACCAGATTTACCATTGCCATATTCCCATAGCTGCGTCCCTTCAGACAGGTTAAAGGCACGTAAAAGATGGCGATTCTCCATCACCACATAGATACGGTTATTTTCCTGGTCTACGGTAAAGCTGCGTGTGTTCTTATAACTGTCAGGATCATTGTTAGGGTTATCCCATGTGCCAATCCAATAACCCAAAAATGAAAAATTCTCATCAAATCGGGCAATAGACCTACCAGAACTTCCTATCCATATTTCATTGCCTACTTTTCTTAGGCATGACGGGCGTGCAATTAATGCTTCCCTGTGACCTGAAACAGTAGTGCCAAGCCCTTTTAAAGCTTCTTTTACTGGTATAGCAGGAATAGCTTTTACCCAATGTTTGCTACTATCAAAGCTTGCTTCTTCAATCAGGTAATCCAGCATTTTATCACCAAGGCCAAGGGTTTTCTTTTGGCTATTATTTTCTTTAATACCTTCCAATAATGCCTTAACTGCTTTCATTGTAGACCTGTCTGATTTCAAACATGCGAAATAATCTGCTAAAAATTTTAGCAGGATTGAAAAAGTCGCAATTTTTGGTTAAAAATTGGGGCGCGTATGTGCGCGAGAGGGCGTATTCCGTAACTCCCCCGATTGTATTTACGAACATAGCAGAATTTGTTCACGGTGTTCAACCCCCTAAAATGTTCATTGTGTTCACTCACTATTATTTTTTCTTTTTCTGTTGTTTTTCAATGCGATATGAGAGCGTTACCAATGCAGCTACCCAATCTTGCCATAGTTTGGTACGTCCATATCCCATAGCCCTGCAAATGGCTTTCCAAGGTACACGTTTCGCACGTAACCAGATTAGTTGCCTTTCTTCTACGCTATCAATTAGCCACATCCAGTTTAAAACTTCTTCCATACGACTTATCGCATCGGGAGTTGGTGAACCAAGACGCATAGGCAAGGTTTCTTGTGCTAATATTTCCCATGTGGTATAGACTATATCAGGCCACCCCGAAAAATAAGCTTTAGGTTTTAGACCTGGCACATGCAAACGTTTTAACGTAGTAATAGCTTCCTCAAAACGGTCTGCTAATTCTGAAGCGGTGTATTTTTCATTTTTGGTCATTTGGTTTTTCCTTTAATTTGCGATTACCATAAAGTTTTGTAGCAATCTGGTTGATTAATTCTTTTTCAGGCCAGGTAAGGCGGTCATCATTAACGGACACAACAAGTATTCCATCATCTCGCCAGCCTTTACGTTTGACCTCTTCGGGGTCTATCTTATTTGGAATAAGACGCCCCAAAGGTGATCTATAGGGTTGTGGCTT
>CALCTU010000005.1 GCA_937907045.1 uncultured Alphaproteobacteria bacterium | reverse complement strand
TAATTCAGACATTTTATGTTGTCCTCTACGACCCGCATATGCTATGTGGTGGAAAAGAATTTTAATTTCTGGAAGTTTAAGCATTTTTTCAAGAAACGAGTAATCCCCCTGATCAATAGCAAGCATTACAATATGTGGATGGTCCTCATCTTCTGTATTAATAATATCTGCCATACGTTTGTCTTGCGCTAAGGATGTTATTACATCCTCATAACATTTAGCTGAAGCCATTCGTAAGGCATCAAGCAGTGCAGTTTTAGTAATCTTTTCAGAATATAGTTCGAGAATTTTTGTGATAAGCGCAGATTCGTTATGCGCAGCTGCAGATTTTAATGCCTCACATAATACTACATCACTTATATATTCACCTTTTTTTTCTAAAAAAACAAATGCTATATTTTCCTGTTCAAAAGTAACAGCAAATAAGAATAACGACCCTATTTGGTTGTTATCTAAATACGGCATTTCTGCTATTATGTTATCAATGCTGCCATTTATTATATTATTTTCTATAGACATTTTATATGTTTTCACAACCTGCTTGTTTAGCAATAGTCATCTCCTCATTTCTTCTTTTTTGTCATAGGTGGCAAAGAAGTAATGCCATGAATATCCCACAATTTTTGGACAGAAAAATAAGTAACCATCACCGACCATCCAATCAGCATCAAACCATTGAGCACTTGTACACCAGTGATGAATTGCATTGCTCCATGAGGAAAAACATCACCGATCCCAAGTGAAGAATACGTGGCTGCGGAGAAATAAATATAACCAAAGAAATTATCATGAGCGATGCCACTGAGTGGTTCAAACCCATAACTATGCACCATTGTCCAATAGACAAAGCCGTATATCCAAATAGCAACCGTATGGGCAGAAAATATAGCGGCTACCAGAAAAAACATCAGCGGTCGCGTGCGCAGATTATGTTTAGAAATTATCCGTAACGTAATGCATAATATCTCATAAAATATTGCTGATGTAAGAAACACCAAAACGATACTGATAATGATTGCGGTGGTTATATGTTCTTCCATTTGTTGCGCCTCAAATGTTTTCTGTTTTTCTATTCAGGTGGATGGTTTTTCTTCACCTTCTCAATAATCACCTCAAGGTTACGTAATTCTTTGCTAATTAAGTCTGCATCGTCCTTTTGAATCGCTGCAGAGAGATCGGCTACACCCCGCGTCAGTTTGTTAAGATAATGTTTCATTTTAGAGAGTTTTTCAGTATCTTCTAAGTAGACTTTCTGTTGAATCGCACGAACGGCAATACCCAAATTTCGTGCAGGTTTGCGTAATAACTTCAAATCACCTTTCTTAGCAAAATGCTTCATTTGAGATAATGACTTATCAATCTCTTGCCAGCTTTTAGCTATATTAGAAGGCCAGTTTCCTTCGCTGAGCGGAGCAACGTCACGGCTTACAGAATCATCAGCAGACGCTGTGTGAAAGCTTGTAAAAGCAACTATGAAAAGTACCAGTATGCATATTATTCTCATAACTAATTCTCCTTTATGATTTCTCGTCTTTTTTCTTGAAACTGTAAAACGATTGAATAAATGGCTGGTAGCGCCAGTAAGTTAAACAGCATAACAGTTATCATTCCACCAAGCATAGGAGAAGCAATGCGCTGGGTAACATCTGCTCCGGTGCCCGTGCTTAACATAATAGGAATCAAGCCAAGCATTGTTGTCATGGCCGACATGGTAACGGCCCTGACACGTGATGAGGTCGCAAACTGCGTGATTTCCTTAATATCTTCGGGAGACAACCGCCCACTTTTTTCATCTCGGCGTTTTTTCAGAGCAATATTGATAAAGTTTAATACAAGCACACTGATCTCCGTTGAAATCCCCGCCAGTGCAATAAAGCCAATCAACACGGCAACAGATATATTGTAGCCAGCATAATAGATAATCCAAATGCCGCCAATCAAGCCAAACGGAATCGCACCCATCACAATGATCGGCTGTATGATATTGCGGAAATTGAAATATAGCAGGGCAAAGATTACCAAGGCAGTAATAGGCACAACAATACGCAAGCGAGCGTTAGAGCGTTCCATATATTCAAATTGACCCGACCAGCTTACGGTATAACCTGAAGGTATATTAACCGTTTGGGCGATCACCTCTTTAGCATCGGCAACAAAACCACCAATATCAGAGGTTTTCAGGTCAACATAAATCCACGCATTAGGCCTTGCATCTTCGCTTTTGATAACAGGAGCGCCACGGCTGGTTTTCAGCTCAGCAACTTGTGCTAGGGGCACCTGCGTTCCGGTTGGGGTGGCTATAAGGGTGCGTTTCAAACTTTCAAGGTTATCTCTTAGTTCACGAGGATAGCGCAAATTGACAGGATAACGCTCTAAACCCTCAACCGTTTCTGTGATATTCATACCGCCAATAGCGCTTTGGATCACGTCTTGCACATCACCTGTTGTTAAGCCATAGCGAGATGCTGCCTCACGATTAATATTGAAATCAATATAGTAACCACCTACAGCACGATCCCCAAAAGCAGAGAGTGTTTCTGGCATAGTTTTCATGGCCTGCTCTATATCTTTAGAAATGCGCTGCAGCTCGTTAAGGTCAGGGCCGGATACTTTAATACCGATTGGGGTCTTGATGCCGGTGGAAAGCATGTCAATGCGTGTTTTTATGGGCATTGTCCAGGCATTTGCAATGCCTGGGAAGCGGATAGCATTATCCATTTCATCCATTAAGTCTTTGGTCTTTTTACTTGGATCAGGCCATTCATCCCTCGGCTTTAAGCGTATGGTAGTTTCTATCATAGATAGCGGCGAAGAATCGGTTGCCGTTTCTGCTCGGCCTATCTTGCCAAAGACATGATGTACTTCTGGGAATTGTTTAAGGATCTTATCAGTCTGCTGAAGTATCTCTTTGGATTTTGTGATGGAAATGCCAGGGAATGTTGTTGGCATATAAAGAATATCACCTTCGTCCAGCGGAGGCATAAATTCACTACCAATTTTTGACGCAGGATAAAAGGTCAGAGCCAGTAATATGATTGCGGTGGCAGCGGTTAGAAAGCGCCATTTCATCACCAGTGCAAGTGCTGGTGAGTGGAGCTTATGCAGCAAACGATTTACGGGGTTTTTCTCTTCCGAAATAATTTTACCTTTCACAAAAAAGCCAATCATCACTGGTACTAACGTCACTGCTAAGATTGCCGCACCTGCCATGGCATAGGTAGCTGTAAATGCTAAAGGCTTAAACAGCCGCCCTTCCTGAGCTTCCATCGTAAAAATAGGAATGAAAGAGGCGATGATGACCATAAGTGAGAAAAATAGCGGGGTTCCTACCTCTTTTGACGATTTACCAACCATCTGCCAATGCTCTTTGGAAGTGAGATCCCCACCTTTTTTCTCTCTTGCTTGTGCGAGGTGAGCATGGGCATTTTCAACCATCACAATGGCACCATCCACCATCAAGCCGATGGTAATAGCAATCCCTCCAAGTGACATGATGTTGGCATTAATACCCTGCATCTTCATCACGATGAAAGCGATTAATATCCCAATCGGTAATACAGCAATCACCACCAGCGCAGATCGCACGTGGAATAAAAAGAGCAAAATGACAATACTCACAATCACGATTTCTTGCAGCAGTGAGCTTGTTAGGCTGTCCACTGCATTTTCAATTAAGTCACCACGATCATATACGGGAATAATTTCTACACCTTCAGGCAAGCCAGCTTTTAGTTCTTCTAGCTTTTTGCGGACATTTTGAATGGTTGCGAGCGCATTTTCGCCATAACGCATAATCACAATACCACCGGCAACTTCACCGTTACCGTTAAGATCAACGAGTCCCCGGCGCAGTTCTGGCCCGATATGCACATGCGCAACGTCTTGTAATAAAATTGGGGTGCCATTCTTATCCACGCCCACAGGAATAATTTTCAACTCTTCAATTGATTGGATATACGCTGAGCTGCGCACCATATATTCGGTTTCGGACTTCTCTATCAAACGTCCGCCCACATCGGCATTGGAACGCTTGATGGCATGTTTCACCTTTGAGAGCGGAATATTGTAAGCCATCAGCGCATTAGGATTCACCTCAACCTGATACTGCTTCACATAACCACCAACCGAAGCAACCTCTGATACGCCAGCAACGGTTTGCAGCGGGTAACGTAAATACCAGTCCTGTATGGAGCGCAATTGTGCTAGATCATGTGTGCCGGTTTTATCGACTAATGCATATTCATAAACCCAACCAACTCCGGTCGCATCAGGCCCCAAGGCTGGCGTCACACCAGCTGGCAAATCACCACTGACATAATTGAGTGATTCCAGAACACGTGACCGCGCCCAATACATATCGGTGCCGTCTTCAAAAATAATGAAGACAAATGACAACCCAAAAAACGAATAACCGCGCACCACTTTTGATTTCGGTACGGCCAACATCGTGGTGGTTAATGGGTAGGTAACCTGGTCTTCAACCACTTGCGGAGATTGCCCCGGATAATCCGTAAATATAATCACCTGGACATCAGAGAGATCCGGTATTGCATCTAGCGAGATGGTTTTATATGACCAAAAACCACCCGCAGTAATTAGAATAGCCGCAATCAGAACAAGAAATTTCTCACGGATAGACGCATTAATAATACTATTTATCATCATCTGCTCCGTGAATATGTTCATTCGCTGGAATTGTATTATCCATCTTCATGCCAGGTTCCATATTAGGTGTTTCTCCTGGTGCCACTTCCAGCATTTTTTGTGTGGCTTCACGGAGTTTGGATTCTGAATCAATGAGGAACTGTGCTGATGTCACGACCGTATCACCAGCATTTACACCACTTAATACGATGACTTTACCATCGGATTCTAAGCCTAAAATTATATCTTTTGGTTCAAACTTACCTCCATCACGCACGACAAAAACCTGATTGCGGGTGCCAGAGCGTACAACCGCTTCTGCGGGGACAATGACCGCATCTTTTTGTTCTTCTGAGTGAATGGTCATCTCAGCAAACATTTCAGGACGTAGGATCAAGTCAGGATTATCAAATACAACACGTGCTTTAATGGTGCGTGTTTTAGCTTCGGCATAAGGGTAAATATAGGAAATTTTGCCTGTAAATATTCTGCCCGGAATTCCAGCAAGTTCCATCTCTACCTTATCACCTAATTTCACCCACGGAATTTCATATTCATAAATATCAGCGTAGACCCACACTTCCGATAGGTCGGCGATCATATATAATTCCGTATTGGGCGTAACAAATTGACCTTCACGTGCGCCGATGCGCACAATAGTGCCTGCCACAGGAGTGTGGATATGGAGGTTTTTCTTAACTTTTTTCGTTTTTTCCAATTCTTTTATCTGATGCTCAGGAACATCCAGCAATTGCAAGCGCTCATAGGTGGTTTTCACCAGATTTTTTGCACCATTACTTACATCTGGAAACTCGCTGCGCCTGAGCGTTTTTTGATTGCTCAGTGCGAGTAAATATTCTTGCTGGGTAGACACTAATTTAGGTGAGTAAACCTCAAGCAATATCGTATCCTCTTTTACGGTTTCGCCGGTTTTATCGACAAATAATTTTTCTATCCAACCTTCGGTCTTGGGATGGATTCGTGCCATTTTCTCTTCATTATAATCTATCTTACCTACCGCACGTATGGTTCTGCTTAGATTACCCGTAACGGCCTTCGCCGTTCTCACGCCAATATTTTGTACCACGACAGGGTCAATCTTTACCGTTCCTGCAACATCATTATTTTGTGAGTCATCCGCATAAACAGGTATATAATCCATGCCCATATTATCTTTTGCTGGCACAGGCGAAGTGACGCTGGGATTCATGGCGTTGCGATAAAATAGCGGCTCTCCTTTTCCTGCTTGCTCGGTGCTTTGCTCACCCGTCTCGGAAGCCCCTTTAGGGGCTACTAAATAGCCAATTGCAGCTCCTGCAAGGAGTAGCGCGGCTGACAATAATATAATTTTCTTATTCATAAGGGTTTTCTCCAACGGTGATTTCATCTAATTTCGCCTGGAACTGCTTACCTTGCGATAACGTTCTCCAATAGCGGATTTGATAGTTTAATAATGTAATCTGGCTGCGTACCAGGTTCAGAAAGTCAACTTCACTTACCTTGTAGCCTGAAAGCATGGAATCAACTGTCTGCTGGGCTTGCGGAATGATGCCGGTATCAAATAACTTAAACAAATCACGTGATTTTGAATAATCAGATGACAAGCTCACAATGCGGGATTCAATCGCATTATGTGTGTCCTGCCGCGAATATTCTCTTTGTGAAAGCTCGTTTTTTCTTTGGCTAACGCCTTTATCTTGCTTGCTGCTGGCATAGAGAGGAACGCTCATATTAAGCATGAGCGATACAACATCATCGCGCCTGCTACCGTTGAGATTGTTACCGCTTCTATTACCGTAGTTAACGCCCACCTTAAAGTCCGGATAATATTCTTTTTCCGCCAACGCCAAACGAGACTCTGCTGCCTTAATTAAATTATCATCTTTTTTAAGAAGAGGGTTTTTCTCTTTGGCTTCTTCAATCAGTGCTTCTACTGGCGCGATAGGTGCCAATGTTTTATCAACAGATTTACTTATTGTAATTTGCTTGTTGGCATTCTCTCCCATCAATGTGTTAAGAGATGCCATTTCATTTTTGCGCAGGTTTTTAACACTAATTTCCTGCTCCAATAATTTTGACAACTCTAGCTGCGCCAACAAAACATCCTGCTGCAGGCCATCTCCAACTTTATATTTGGTTTCAGCAATTTTAACGAATTGGCGCAGCAGGCTCAAATTGGCCTCAATAACATCCAATGACCGTTCAATATAATATAGCTCCCACCAGCTTGAGGTGACTTGCTGCTTTAATCTCAGCCGCAATTCATACACATTATCAAGTCCGGCAGCTGCTTCAAACTCTGCAGCCTTTTCCTTTAATGAAAGTTTTCCAGGAAATGGAATGGCTTGTGAGATACCAAATTGAAGCTGTGTCATTGCTTCTTGCTTGGTATCAAAATCATTGGCTGGCAGGTTCATACCATTAAGTGAAATTGTTGGATCCGGTAATGACCCCACCTGCGAGGGAATATCCTGCATTGCTTTGTAGCGAGCCTGTATCTGTGCGTAGCTGGGGTTGCCTTTCAATGCTATTTCTACCGCTTGATCCACCGTCAATGACGACTCAACTGCCATCGCCTCTAAAGGCAATAAGAGCAGTACAACAATAAAACTTTTCATAAATATCTTCATAATTTTTACACCTAATATTGCTTATACTATTTATATACTATCTTTCTTAAAAAGCCACTTATCGATAACAATACAAGCAGTTAAGTCTCCTGTGACGTTGATAACGGTACGCGACATATCCAATATGCGATCTACCCCGATGATCAGAGCAATACCACCGGCTGGAATGCCGATATTCGTAAGTATGGTGGCTAAAACCACAATTCCAACACCCGGTGTGCTAGGAGAGCCTATGGAAGCTCCTATGGTTGTAGCAATCAGTAGCAACAATTCACCGGATGATAAATCGATGCCAAAAACCTGAGTAAGGAATATCGCTGCCACCACTTGATAAAGCGCCGTGCCATCCATATTAATGGTCGCCCCCAATGGTATAATAAAATTGGTGGTGGAGGGGTTAATACCTAGCCCTTCCTCTGCTGTTTTTATGGAAAGCGGCATCACAGCAGCAGAACTAGAGGTAGAAAATGCCAGCAGTTGCAGACCTTTTATTTTTGAGAGAAACATGGATGGCCGGATTCTTCCTATAAACCACACCAGTACAAGGTATAGTGTGATCAGCAAAACGAGACCGAGCAATACCGTGCCAACATATACGGACATTCCAAGAATCGCATCAACACCCACCTGCATCGTAATTTGCGCAAGCAGGCCTAAGACTGCCACTGGAGTCAGCAGCATTGCCCAGCCTACAATCACCATCGATAACTCTCTCACGGCTCTGGCAAGATCAATTAATGGCCTTGCATGTAAGGGATTGAGCAACACTAACGCCACACCGATAAAAATGGAAAAGACCACCAACTGCAGCATGCTTTGGTTTAGTGCTGCACTAAGTGGATTGGCGGGGATGAGATCTACAATACGATCATGAATGGCAAAGATATCCATCTTCATTTCTGTTTTTACCGCGCCTAAAGCTCCATCTGGCATACTGCTTGATAATATTTGTGCATCAATATATTTTCCAGGTTCTATAAGGGTAACCAGTGCTACGCCTATAATTACTGCCACCGTTGTTGTGAAAACAAAATAAGGGGCAATACGCAGCCCCATATTACGAAGTTTCTCCATATCTCCAGCGCCTGCAATACCAAGTACAATCGACGAAACGACCAATGGCAGCATGATCATTTGAATCAGGGCAAGAAAAATATGACCGGGAAGCACTAACCATCCGGCAATCAGTTTTGCAGATGATTCGGATACAATCGCCGCGCCATTAGGGGATATAAGAAGCCCTATCATGATGCCAAGCGCCATGCAGACAAGTATCTGTAGCCACAGCCTGCTGCGAATCAGGAACCCTAATTTCTCTACTAAACTAATTAACCCAAAGGTTTGTGCACTTGTTCTATCTACGGTCATATGTGTTATTTAATTTCCTTTTATTCGCTAAATAGCTGTGAAAAAAGCCCATGCATAACTTTATCACGTGCATCGCTTGCATCGTTAAGTGTTTTTGTAATCTGCTTGCTTGCCGCATGCTCGGCTTGTTCAAAAACATTGTCTGTACTTACGGGCTGTCTATTGTTGGCTGCAATTTCTGCCAGAATTTTTACGCCCCACATAAATGGATTTAGTTGCTCAGATAATATTTTCTTATTATACCGCATGGGGTGCATTTCACGCATAACTTTCGCTGTCAGTGGATTGGCTAACATTTGAACCCATGGTCGCAACGTCGACTGATAAAACTGATCATTTCGCTCAGAAACGTTACGTATCTTTTTAAAAGGTTCAGTTGGCTCGCTGTGGCATAAATCTTCAATCTTTCTTTCTTCAAAGCGCACATGATACTGGTCGTTTGCGCAGTCAGGATCACCCGTTGGATTATCAATAATCATCTGATACAAACCTGGTTGTTCAGTATTTAATTTGTCAATATTTTCTAATATTGCGCGATGTTCAAGGCGTACTACTTTAGATGAAACAAAAATACCCAAATGGCCGACATGCGGGTTGATAAGATAGGCGATACGCTGCCCTACTTTTTTCAAATCCTTGGTGCTTGGATAAACTTGCCTTATCCAATGCAAAGCTTGCCGTGGAGGGGTTATATTATCACCTTCAGAAGCAAAGATAAGCATGGGGCTTTTTATGTTTTTTAAGTTTATTGTACAATTCTCATGTAATTGTAACTCGCCCTGTTCTAATTTATCGCCTACAAAAAGGTTTTGTACCGTATCTGTAATTTCTTCTTCACTTAAACGGTAATAACCATTCCACCAACGCTCAAAATCAAGAAAACGTTCCCGTTCAGTATCAATTTTACTATAAAGGTTATAATATTTGCCCCAAAGAGCATTGGCAGGATTGAGATTTTCAAAATTTTGTACCAGCCACGCACCGTCAAGTTCACCATTACCAAGATCAGAAAACAAACGAGCCAACCATACACCTCCTGATAAGCTTCCTGTAACTTGCATTGGATTACCTTCTTCACTGCTTGCCCAATAAGAAAGCGGTGATCCATTAGTTACTACAGGCCCTGCCAACCCTTCACAGTCGGCTGCTAGTATTGTAAGCAACCAGCCAGCCTGACAATTGCCATAAAGTATAGGTGGCTTGTTATCATGAAGGGCTTTTACTTCTTCTACAAATATTCTAAGTGCATGCAAAACATCTGCAATGCTCTGATGTGGCATTGGTTCAGGATAAAACATTACAAAATACACAGCATGTCCTTCATGCAATGCAATACCTACCTCTGAATCTTTTTTAAAACCGCCAATGCCAGGCCCATGCCCAGCCCTGGGGTCAACAATAATAACAGATGGCTTATCAGGATCAAAGCAGTCTGCTAGGCACTCATCGCCAATTTCAATAATTTTTAGCAATGCATAATTAGCAGGTCTTTCAAATGTACGTGCATCCTTGACCATTTCATATTTAAAATCCAGTAGTGGTGGCATGTTTTCTTTTTCATGCTCAATCATGTTATTGGCACGTTCTCTTAGCACATCTAAAAACAAAATACTGCGTTGCCAGCTATCAATCTGGTAATTCCATACATCCTGCAACCAGCCAAAAGGAGAATTAATCTTATCCTGTTCATTTTCTGTATCAACAGCTATCAAAGCTGTGTGTTTCTTTTCAGGGAGAGATTGTTTTAAGTTCGTTTTTTTAACTGCCGCTCTTGTCATATTACTACCCTTCCTTTGGACTGATTGCATCTATCGTCATTGATGCAATAATTTGTTCTTCATCAGTTGGAATAACGTAAACTTCAACTTTACTGCTATTGCTGCTGATTTTTGATTGATTAGCATCATTCTCACTATCAGCAAGTTCAACACCCATCCAATCAAGGCGATCACAGATATTTTTGCGTATCACGCCAGAGCCTTCACCAATTCCAGCGGTAAATACGATTGCATCCAAGCCACCTAAATCAGTGATTAATCCTGCTAATTGCTTTGCGGCCTGATAGCAGAATAAATCAATGGCTTGTTTTGCCTGTTTAGCATCACTTTGTAACAAATCACGCATATCATGGCTAATGCCAGAAATACCTTTTATTCCTGATTCTTTGTAAAGAAGGTTGGTTACGTCCGCGGGCGACATGCCTTTTTCTTCCAATAAGTAGAGGATAACGCCAGGGTCTATATTACCGCAACGTGTGCCCATAATAAGCCCATCCAGGGCAGTAAAGCCCATTGTGGTGGCAATACTCCTAAAATCTTTTATGGCACACATACTGGCTCCGTTGCCCAAATGTGCTACTATTACCCTGCCATTTGCCTTATCATCCATATATTCGGGTAGTTGTGATGCAATATACTGATAAGAAAGGCCGTGGAATCCGTATCGTATAATTCCTTCTTCTGTAAGCTTTCTGGGTAATGCAAATTGCTCTGCTTCTTTAGATAATGTGTGATGAAACGCCGTATCAAAACAGGCGATTTGCTTTATATCAGGGTGCAGTTCTGTAAAAGCCTCGATCACGGCAATATTGTGCGGCTGATGTAGCGGAGCAAGTGGAATAAGTGCTTTCAGTTCCTCAAGTATAAACTCATCCACGATTTCAGGTGTAGATAAATTCCTGCCGCCATGCACCACACGATGGCCAGCCGCTACAATTTCCATGCCGTCTGAATGAGATTCTATCCAGTTAAACAACGTTGAAATAGCAGAGCTATGCCCAGCTTTAAAACCTTCCTGGCAGAGTATCTCTTTATTATCTTCATCCTTTACAATTAACTTTGGGGTATCAGGGATATCATCAACCTGCCCATGAAAACTTAAAACCAGGTCATCAGCTTTAAATAAAGAAAATTTGAGGCTGGATGATCCGGCATTAAAAACAATAATATGCTCACTCATGCTGCCCCTTTGGATATATTTTTCTTTGAGGGCCTACCATCGCGCACCGACAATAAAGCAAGCGCACTAGATGCAGTTCTTGCCAATTCGCCACTTGATCTACTGGTTAAAATAATAGGCACCCGTGCCCCCATCACTACACCTGCTACCGATGCGCTAGAAAATAACGTTAATTGCTTGAGTAAAATATTTCCTGCTTCAAGATCGGGCACTACCAGAATATCGGCTTTACCTGCTACTTGTGAACGGATATTTTTTGTCTCGGCCGCATCCTCTGAAACAGCATTATCGAAAGCAAGCGGGCCATCAAGTAATGCTCCTGTAATCTGACCTCGTTCTGCCATTTTGCAAAGGGCTGTGGCATCGAGCGTTGAGGGAATTCTTTCATTTACCATCTCAATAGCCGAGATAATAGCCACACGGGGAGTGCCAAGGTCAAGTGACCTAAACAAATCAACAGCATTTTGAACAATATCTTTTTTCTCTGAAAGCGTAGGACTGATATTAATCGCAGAGTCAGTTACAAAAAGAGGCTTTGGATAAGCAGGTATATCCGCCATAATTACATGACTTACACGTCTTCCTGTTCTTAATCCTCTTTCTTTATTTACCACCTCTTTCATTAATTCGTCAGTATGGAGTTTGCCTTTCATTAAGGCTTCAACTTCTCCTTTTCTTGCCATAGCTACGGCAATTTCTGCGGCCTCATGGCTATGCATGGTATTAATAATGTCATAAGATGCAATATCAATTCCTTCTTCTTTAGCCAGCTTCTTAATTTTTGTTTCGGGCCCAATCAATACAGGCTCTATAATTCCAGCAGTTGCAGAGGCAATTGCACCTTTTAATGAATTACTATCTGTAGGATGAACCACTGCGGTTTTTAATGGTTCACGTCCTTCTGCCATACAGATTATACGATGATAATTGGGGCATTCTTCTTTTTTAAACTCAATGTCAGGAAGTCTTATCCGCTTACGTTTAACTTTCTCTGTTGGTGCAATAATAACAGCTTCCCCTTTGATGACCTCTTTACCGTTCTGGTTAGTACATACACAGTCAAACGTTACAATATGTTTGTCTTCTCTTTTTTTGGTTACAATTACCCTTGCAGTAATCGTATCACCGATAGTCACTGGCTTTAAAAATTGAAATGTCTGATTGAGATAGATAGTGCCTGGCCCTGGAAGTTGCGTACCTAATACGGTAGAGATAAATGATCCGCCCCACATGCCATGAGCAACAATTTTGTGAAACATATCGCTTCTGGCATATTCTTCATCTAAATGTGAAGGGTTAACATCTCCAGACATAATCGCAAAAAGCTCAATATCACGTTTGGTTAAAGTATGCTGGGTTGATGCAGTATCACCAATTTCAATCTCATCAAATGTTTTATTTTCTATAAATCCATCCATAATTGTTTCCTAATCTCTTGGGTATGGGTGATGCATATCACCTAGCTCGGCATCCACTTTCTCACCTGCTGGATGATAATGATGTACGGTATCGTCCTCTGGTATGGAAGTTATGACAACGCTTGATGGATTATCAAAATATCCTGCTGCATCATATTTAAGCCACCAGTAGGCTGTGCAAATTCCGACAGCAATACCACCTATAATCATAAGCCAGGCCGCACTTTTGAGCAAAGCTGACCGTTCTTTATTGGCAAAGTACAGTGTAATTAATCCAGCAGCAATAACAGCAATTTCTAAAATTCCTGCTATATCGGCAGTAAACTGGTTCATGATGATTCTCCTTTTATTGGGTGCTGTTTTAAGTGTTGTTGAAATTTTTGATACTGCCTATGGCAATTGTTTTCAGTCGTGATGTCTTTGAACATGCTAAGAATTTCGTCTACTTCCTGGGCAGTATATAAAGGCATATTTGAGGCAACGTCTTCTTGTAGCTGTCTTTCAGCTTTGGCAATGCGTTCCTCTAAATATTTACATGCCCGCTCATGGTCTTGTCCAAATCGGCTAAAATGAATACCAGCACCTATCAAACCGATAACTAAAATAATTACTATAAATGTGATTGGCTTCATGTTGTCCTTCCCTTATTTATGCTGCCATAATATTAAATCCTGCATCGATATAAACCGTACTACCTGTTACCAAATGTGCTTCATCACTAACCAAAAACCTTGCATATGCACCAACACAATCGGTACATACAAGTTCATGTTCAGGTGATTTGTTTTTGGCTTCTTCTAATAGTGTATCAAAATTAGCAATGCCTCCGGCCGCCCTTGTTGCTATTGGCCCAGGTGATAGAGCATTAACCCTGATTTTCTTTTCACCAAGTTCGGCGGCCATATATTTTACTGTTCCTTCTAAGGCTGCTTTGACAGGCCCCATCACACCATAATTTTCTACAACCTTTTCACCGCCATAATAGGTGGTAGTCAGCATACAGCCGCCATCTTTCATTAATGGTTCTGCCAAATGTGCCATACGTATAAAAGAGTGACAGGAAATATCCATTGCTGTTAGAAAGCCATCTTTTGAGCAATCAGCTACTCTGTTATGCAAATCTTCTTTAGGAGCAAAGGCTATAGCATGAAGGAGAAAATCCAATTTACCCCATTTTTCTTCAATCTCCTTAAACAAGGTTTCCATCTGACTATCATCAGTCACATCTAACGGCATAATGATTGGTGCATTTACTTGTTCAGCCAAAGGACGCACATATTTTTCTGCTTTTTCATTTAAGTAAGTAATAGCTAAATTTGCACCTGCTTTTTGAAAGCTTTGTGCACAGCCCCAGGCAATTGATTTGTCATTAGCAATTCCTACAATCAAACCTTTTTTATCCTTTAGTATATCCATATTATTTCTCCATTACATATTTGCCTGGTGCATCACAAATTGCTTTGCCCATTGTAGGTGGTTTAGTTTTTTCATTAGAGTTGTTAGCTAACCATTTTTCCCATTCAGGCCACCATGAGCCTTCGTGCGAAGGTACGCTTTGTTTCCATATATCAGCTGAAATATGTTGGTCACTGGCCTTGCTATCCTTTACCTGATAACTTCTGCGTGGGTGTCCAGGTTCACTAATAATTCCAGCATTATGCCCACCGCTGGTAAGCAGAAATGTTACATCAGTATCAGTATAAAGATTGATTTTATAAACCGACTGCCAAGGAGCAACGTGGTCACGCTGAGTGCTAACAGCAAACATAGGTACTCTGATATCGCTTAATGTTACCGTTTTACCATTTACTTTAAAGCGTCCTTCGGACAAATCGTTATTGAGGAAAAGGCTTCTTAAATATTCCGAATGCATACGATAAGGCATTCTTGTAGCATCAGCGTTCCACGCCATCAAATCATTCATAGGTGAGCGTTTGCCTAACATATAATGCTCAACAATACGTGACCATATAAGATCATAAGAACGTAGCATCTGGAATGCTCCGGCCATCCGCTTAGAATCAAGGTAGCCTTGCTGCCACATGCTATCTTCTAAATAGGCAAGCTGGCTTTCATCTATAAATAGTAGTAATTCTCCAGCTTCTTCAAAATCCACCTGAGCGGCAAATAAAGTGACGCTCTTGAGTAAATCATTATTTGTTTTTGCCATATAAGCCGCAGCGATGGAAAGTAGAGTACCGCCTAAGCAATAACCTGTTGTATGAATTTTCTGATTAGGAACAATTTTTGATACCTCCTTTAAAGCATCCATCACACCGAGATTAAGGTAATCCTCAAATTTAAGATCACGGTCTTTTTCATCGGGGTTTTTCCATGAAATCATAAATACCGTATGGCCCTGATCCACCAGATATTTCACCAGTGAATTTTCAGGTGATAAATCGAGGATGTAATATTTCATAATCCATGCTGGAACTATTAATACAGGTTCGGCATGAACTTCTTTTGTAGTCGGTGAATATTGGATAAGTTCTATAAGCCTATTTTGGTAAACTACTTTTCCCTTAGTGCAGGCGATGTTTTTGCCAACCTGATAGTTTTCTGCGCCAGCTGGTGATTCGCCACTTATCATGCGCTGCATATCATCTGCAAAGTTTTTAGCGCCCTCCACAAAATTCATACCACTTTGCTCAACTGTTGCTTCAACTACACGAGGATTAGTTGCCGGATAATTCAGCGGTGAAAATATATCAAGCCATTGGCGAGTTAAGAAAGGTACTATGTCTTTGTGGTGTTGGCTAACTCCACGAACGCTACTGGTTGCTTCTTGCCACCATTCTTCCATAAGAAGGAAAGATTGCTGATAGGCGTTATATGGCCATTGTTTCCACCCCTCATCGTCAAAGCGTCTGTCTTGCGGCATGGGATGCACGCAGCATTCAGTTTTCTTTCCTCCGGTAGCATTATGTGTAATATAGTTAGCAAATAATGCGGTTTTTTCACCAGCATTTTTAGCTAATTCTGCCTGTTTACCTGGAGATAGACTCAAATGCACCATCCAGTCAAAATAGGCAGTGGCAAGTGATCCCGGCGACATTCCAAAAATATTGTTCAGTGTAGAATGCAAGTAACGGTCAACTTCTGAAACTTTTTCATGCCCGTTTGCTTCTTCGGATATATGTTTGCTAGCTCCGCAAAATACGCAAGCACCATCTTCCTTTGCTTCACATTTATCAGTAGCTTTATCTTCTTTTTTAACAAGTTTAACAGACATAATTTATCTCCTTAAATCTTTACCCGTCTCAAGCGCAGCGCATTCATCACTACCGAAAATGAAGATGCACTCATCGCAAATGCTGCAAACATCGGACTGATTAATATGCCGAACATCGGGAATAAAAGCCCTGCCGCCACAGGCACACCGGCAGCATTATAGACCAGTGCAAAGAATAGATTTTGTCGGATGTTACGCATGGTTGCACGCACAAGACGGCGAGCACGGACAATACCATCTAAATTGCCTTTGATTAGGGTGAAGCCTGCACTTTCAATCGCCACATCTGCACCAGTCCCCATAGCAATTCCAACATCGGCTTGCGCTAATGCGGGTGCGTCATTCACCCCGTCACCAGCCATGGCAACTTTTAAGCCTTTATCCTGAAGCTCCTTGATAATTCGAGCTTTATCTTCCGGCAGAACATCGGCACGAATCTCATCAATACCCAAACGTGCCGCTACAGCTTTTGCCGTGCGTTCATTGTCACCGGTAGCCATGATAATTCTAAAGCCCAGATCATGTAGTTCTTTTAAAGCTGCAGGGGTGGTTTCCTTGACCGGATCGGCTACGCTGACCAGTCCGGCAATCGTACCATCAAGCACTACAAACATCACGGTTTCACCTTCATCACGCCGCGCATTAGCCGTTTCAACCAGTTCACCGCTATCTAGCCCCATATCGGAGATAAGGGCGGCATTGCCAAGCGCTACTTTATGGCCATCCACTACGCCTTTCACACCTTTGCCGGTAATAGCTTCAAAATCTTTAGCATCTGCCATTTCAACATTACGCTCCTCTGCGCCTCGGACAATCGCTTCTGCCAAAGGATGTTCTGAACCACGCTCTAATGAAGCAGCAAGGCGAAGTACTTCTGCTTC
>CALCTU010000004.1 GCA_937907045.1 uncultured Alphaproteobacteria bacterium | reverse complement strand
TTTGCCGTAATCCATGGCTTTATCTGCGGCCATACCCAGTTTTTCTACAGCAGACCCCACTACCCCAGGCGCAAATAAATCAACCGCATCTTTGACCACGCCAGCGGCCAATTGAGCAACTTCCGACTCAGACATATCTTGAGCAGCTTGTCTTCTGTGCTTGACCAGTTTGCGCGTCATTTCGGTTGCAAAACGTTCTTGAGCCCGATCACGATTATCCATGTCAGCTCTTCGTTTTTTGAGCGTTCTTTTGGAAGAAGCATCCATACCTGTGGTCTCTGACTGCTGAGCTGCTCTGGTGGCCTCTTTATGCTGCTGGGCCTCTATTTCTTGAATACTCGTATTAACGCGTTCTTGTTCCTGTACCAATTGACTTGAAACACTCTCAAGTAATGTCAACGCCTCTTGTTTTTGAGCTTCTTTCTTTTCCTTTAGTTCATCTGCAAGTCTGCCAAGAATTTCCATACCAAACTGATGCTCTTGGTCACTTCCTTGTTCTTGAACGGAAGGCGCCTCTTTCTTTCGAGAAAACCGTTCTCTTAATCTTTTCATTGGAGGCTTGGTGAAGAATTCTGCTTGCTCTACCAACCTGGTTGCTTCTTGGAGGCTCTCTTGGCTTTCTTCAGACGCTGCAATAGTTAGGGCCTCTTTTGCGGCATGTGCGGCCTTGTTATACCGAACCCGTCCAAATAGTCGTCTACTATTTGCCGTCTCATCTAATCGCTGGGTTTGTTGCGCTACTTCTTTAAAATGCTCTATGCGTTTTTCCTGTTCAGCCATAATCTGCGCACTAATAGAACCACCAAGCGCTGATGCTGCTTCTCTTGCTGCCTCAACTTGCTCTGCTAACTTTGGTAATTGTCCTTTTTGTTCTTTAAGTAGCTCAAGCTGATCTTTATATTTATTACTTAGCTCTTGGTATTGCTCATGACGACTAACAACACGACTTAATCCTAGGCTCACTGCTTTATATGCTTTTCGGTCATTATCAATGGTAGAGGCACAGTCTTTTAAGCCAATGGCACATAGCTGCCTAACCGCAGCAAGGCCCGCCTTTAAACTATCTTGGTTAGTTTGATCTTGCGCAGCCTGCGCTATTTGTTGTACTGCTCCTTTAGTTTGATTTGATATGTCAGTCGCAGTAGCCTTTTGTCGACCTGTTGTTTCTTGAAATTCTGCACTTTTGTCTAAGTTCACACTATTGCCGGGCAGATCGCTCATACCTAATTGAGACGCCGCTTGTTGAGCTTCGTCCGATAAGACTTCTTGAAGACGCCAGTCTTTTTCAAATTCTTCAACTAACGATTTTACAGTACCTTCTCTATCAGATAAACCTGTCCACAACCTTCTTCTACGCGCCGGATCCACTTCTATATTCATACGATCCCTACAAATCCCTGTGTTTAACCATCACTTAGCTTAACATTAATTTATTAATAAATTATTATTAAACGCACACAATACATCTGCAAAAGATTGTTTTTTGTAATAACTGCTTGTCTCTTGGCATCTTTTGTTTTATAAGCTCAAACTCCCATGTTCATGGGATTAAGTTTAGTGATATGGCCAGTTAGCTCAGTTGGTAGAGCAAGGGACTGAAAATCCCTGTGTCCTTGGTTCGATTCCGAGACTGGCCACCACCGACATGCTCTTCGAGCTTCGGGTGCCTCCCTTTTTGACGTAGAGCCATGATGTATTAGCTGATTTTAGCAAAATAATACCTGGGCTGACCTATATTCCAGATTTTATTGACGAGTCATACAAAAATCAATTACTTGAATCTATCGATGCAATGCTCTGGTCTAACCAATTAAGAAGACGTGTCCAACATTACGGCTATCGTTATGATTATAAACAACAAAAGCAGAACAGTGACCTTGATATTGGCCCTCTTCCCTCGTGGTTACACACGTTAGCAACCACATTGTGTAAAAAGCACTATTTTAATTCCACTCCAAATCAAGTTATTATCAACGAATATACTCCAGGACAAGGAATTGCTGCCCATACAGACTGTGCAAATAGTTTTGGCAATACCATTGCCAGTTTAAGTCTTATCTCGCCGTATACTATGGACTTCACCCATGACATAACCAAGGATAAAGTTACATTACGACTTGAGGACCGAAGCTTACTCATTTTATCAGGTCAAGCACGCTATACATGGAAGCATGGCATCGCTGCAAGAAAGAACGACCGTTACCAAGGCATTCTAATACCGCGAGGGAGGAGAGTATCTATAACATTCAGAAATGTAATTTAATCCCAATAATGGATAAGGAGCTATGAACTTTTCTAAGAAATTTGGGCTTTTATAAGGAAAAATGTGTGATTTTCATCCATTACTGGGGTTAAATTAATGCCTAAAATGCCGTATTCCAGTAAGCACCATCGCCATTCCATGGTCATCAGCAGCCTTAATCACTTCATCATCACGGATAGAGCCACCTGGTTGAATAATAGCGGTAACACCGGCTTTAGCAGCATTCTCTATTCCATCCGCAAATGGAAAAAATGCATCCGATGCAAGCACGGAACCGTTTGCACGTAAATTGTCTTGGCCCCCAAGTGTGTTGGCCTTTTCAACTGCTATTTTCACCGAATCTACTCGGCTCATTTGTCCAGCACCCACACCCACCGTAGCATTATTGCTAGCAAGCACAATGGCATTGGACTTAACGTGTTTACACACTTTAAATGCAAATAAAAGATCCAATAATTCTTGAGCAGATGGCTGCCGCTTGCTTACAACTTGAAGATCTTGGTTTGTGGTAGCACGTAAATCAAGATCTTGCACTAAAAGGCCACCTTGTATTGATTTAATTGCTTTGCTACCTTGTTCAGGCTGAATCAATGGAAGCGTGAGTACACGTAGATTCTTTTTCTTGGCAAATAATTTTTTAGCTTCTGGCGCTACGTCTGGAGCAATAATTGCCTCTACAAACATCGAACTTAATTTCTCAGCTAGTTCGGGTGTGACAGTTTGATTGAATGCTAAAATACCACCAAATGCACTCACCGAATCCGATGCCAGTGCTTTGTCATACGCTTCCTCAATTGTTTTACCGGTCGCCGCACCACAAGGGTTGGTATGCTTGATAATCACTGCAGCAGGGTTATTAAACTCCATTACCAACTGCAATGCCGCATCTGCGTCATGAATATTATTATAACTAAGCTCTTT
>CALCTU010000003.1 GCA_937907045.1 uncultured Alphaproteobacteria bacterium | reverse complement strand
CGTGGTCTTATGGAGAGGTGAAAAAGCCTGAAACCATTAACTACCGTACGTTTAAACCCGAAAAGGATGGTTTGTTCTGCGCGCGTATTTTTGGTCCAGTAAAAGACTACGAATGTTTGTGTGGAAAGTACAAGCGCATGAAATACCGTGGTATTATTTGCGAAAAATGTGGTGTGGAAGTTACTACTTCAAAAGTGCGTCGTGAGCGTATGGGACATATTGAGCTTGCAGCTCCTGTTGCGCATATATGGTTCTTAAAATCCTTACCATCGCGGATAGCAACTCTTTTAGATATGGCTCTAAAAGATGTAGAGAAGGTATTGTATTTTGAATCCTTTGTGGTAACTGATCCCGGGCTAACACCATTTACAAAAGGGCAATTACTGAGTGAAGATTTGTATCTTAAGGCTCAGGATGATTACGGTGAAGATGCATTTAGTGCCGATATTGGTGCAGAAGCGATTCGTGATATACTTGCAGGTATTGATCTAGAAGAAGAAAAAGCAGCATTGCGCGGAGAATTATCGACCGTACGATCAGAAGTTAAACGTAAGAAAATTGTCAAGCGTTTGAAACTAATTGAAGCTTTCTTGGATTCTGGCAATAAGCCTGAATGGATGATCATGGAAGTAGTTCCTGTGATCCCACCTGAAATTCGTCCTCTAGTGATGCTAGATGGTGGTCGTTTTGCTACAAGTGATCTTAATGAGTTATATCGTCGTGTGATTAACCGTAACAACCGACTGAAGCGTCTAATAGAGCTTAAAGCTCCTGACATTATTGTGCGTAATGAAAAACGTATGCTTCAGGAGGCTGTAGATGCACTCTTTGATAATGGTCGTCGTGGTCGTGTGGTGAAAAATGCCAATAAGCGTCCATTTAAGTCACTTTCAGACATGCTCAAAGGTAAGCAAGGTCGCTTCCGTCAGAACCTACTTGGTAAGCGTGTTGATTATTCGGGTCGTTCCGTGATTGTGGTAGGTCCTGAGCTTAAATTGCATCAGTGCGGTATTCCAAAAAAGATGGCGTTAGAGTTATTTAAGCCATTTATTTATTCTAAGTTAGAATTATACGGTATTTCTACGACGCTTAAGCAAGCCAAGAAAATGGTAGAGCATGCTCGTCCAGAAGTATGGGATATTTTAGAAGAAGTGATTCGCGAACATCCGATACTTCTAAATCGTGCACCAACATTGCACCGTCTTGGTATTCAAGCATTTGAACCACTGCTTATTGAAGGAAAGGCAATTCAGCTTCATCCACTTGTTTGTGCTGCATTTAATGCTGACTTTGACGGTGACCAAATGGCTGTTCACGTGCCACTTTCAATCGAAGCACAGCTTGAAGCTCGTGTGTTAATGATGTCATCAAATAACATCTTAAGCCCATCAAATGGTAAGCCTATTATTGTTCCGTCTCAGGATATTATTTTGGGTCTTTACTGGCTTACATTAGAACGCGAAAAAGAGCCTGGTGAAGGTATGGCATTTGCTGATATATCAGAAATTCACCATGCACTTGATACGGGTGTTGTTACACTACACACCAAAATTCGTTATCGTGTTCCAGTTAAACATGTTGATGGTAAATTAGTACATGAAATTGTTGAAACTACACCAGGTAGAGCAATCTTATCAGGGCATTTGCCGGATAATAAAGGGCTAAGCTACGATAATGCTAACCGTTTGATGACCAAAAAAGAAGTGACTAACCTTATTGACACAGTGTATCGTCATTGTGGTTCAAAAGCTTCTGTGATTTTTGCTGATCATATCATGACGTTAGGTTTCTCGTATGCATGTAAGTCTGGTATTTCATTTGGTAAAGATGACATGCTTATTCCTGATGCAAAAGAGAAACATCTTGCCGATACGATGAAAGAAGTAGGCCACTTTGAAGAGCAATATGCTGAAGGTCTAATTACTCAAGGTGAGAAATACAACAAAGTAGTTGATGGTTGGGCACAATGTACAGACCGTATTGCGGCTGACATGATGAAATCCATTTCAGGTGAAGCGAAAGATTCTCCAAGAGATGAATTGGGTCGCTCGCAGCTTAATTCTATCTACATGATGGCTCACTCAGGAGCACGTGGTTCTGCAGCTCAAATTAAACAGCTTGCTGGTATGCGTGGTTTGATGGCCAAGCCAAATGGCGACATTATTGAGACGCCTATTATCTCGAACTTTAAAGAAGGTCTTTCTGTACTAGAGTACTTCAATTCTACACACGGTGCACGTAAAGGTTTGGCTGATACGGCACTGAAAACGGCAAACTCTGGTTACTTGACTCGTCGTCTTGTTGATGTTGCTCAAGATTGTATTATTACAGAAGATGATTGTGGTACGGAAGAGGGACTCATTGCAAAAGCTATCATAGAAGGTGGCGAGATAACCGTTCCTCTTGCTGATCGTATTTTGGGACGTACTGCTGCAATTGATGTACATCACCCAGTAACTGATGAGCTAATTATTAAAGCTGCTCAGATTATTGATGAGAAGACAATCGAAGCAATTGATGCAGCTGGTCTTGAGTCAATCAAGATTCGTTCTGTCTTGACATGTAAAGGTGAGCACGGTGTATGTGCTAAATGTTACGGTCGTGATTTGGCAACAGGTGACTTAGTGAGTGTCGGTGAAGCTGTTGGTGTTATTGCTGCACAGTCAATTGGGGAGCCAGGTACTCAGCTTACGATGCGTACATTCCACATTGGTGGTGCCGCGCAAAAAGGTGTTGAGGTTTCTTCTGTTGAAGCTGCATTTGATGGTCTTCTTAAGATTGTTAACCGTAATGTGGTTGAAGATAGTCAGAAGCGTCACGTGGTTATGAGCCGTACATGTGAGCTAGTAATTGTGGATGCTGAATCGGGTCACGAGAAAGCACGATACAAAGTACCTTATGGTGCTAAGCTTGCTGCTGATGACGGCGATGAAGTTAAGAAAGGCCAGTCACTAGCACAGTGGGATCCATATACTATTCCTATTATTACTGAGCGTTCAGGTACAATTGTATACCGTGATTTAGTTCCTGATGTTTCGATTAAAGAAAAAGTTGATGAAGCAACAGGTATTAGTAGTAAAATCATTTGTGACTGGAAGCAAAAAGCTGGTAGCTCTGATCTTCGTCCTCGTATTACCTTGCGTGATAAAGATGGTGAAGTCATTACATTAGCAAATGGTCTTGAGGCACGTTACTTCCTTCCTATAGATGCAATTATGGGTGTTGAAGATGGTCAAGAGGTGCATGCGGGTGATGTATTGGCACGTATTCCTAAAGAGTCATCTAAGACGCGTGATATTACAGGTGGTCTTCCACGTGTGGCAGAGTTATTTGAAGCACGTAAACCAAAAGACCATGCGGTTATTTGTGAAATTGAAGGTACCATTGAGTTTGGTAAAGACTATAAGTCAAAACGTCGTATCATTATTCAGCCTAAAGACGGTGAAGGTGATGCAGTTGAGTATCTGATTCCTAAAGGTAAGCATATCACGGTTAATGAAGGTGATTATGTTCGCAAGGGTGACCTGATTATGGATGGTAATCCTGTACCTCACGATATCTTGCGTGTAATGGGTGTTGAAGCTCTTGCTGAATATATGGTGAATGAAGTTCAGTCGGTATACCGTTTGCAAGGTGTGAAGATTGACGATAAGCACCCAGAAGTAGTTATTCGTCAGATGCTTCAGAAAGTAGAAATTATTGATTCTGGTGAAACCACCTTCTTGATTGGTGAAAATGCTGACCGTGAAGAATTTGAAGCAATTAATAAAAAAGCTGAAAAAGAAGGTTATAAGCCAGCGCGTGCGATTCCTGTACTTCAGGGTATCACGAAAGCTAGTTTACAGACGCATTCATTTATTTCGGCGGCTTCGTTCCAAGAGACCACGCGTGTTCTTACCGAAGCTTCGGTATCTGGTAAAGAGGATGACTTACGTGGACTTAAAGAAAACGTTATTGTTGGTCGCCTTATTCCTGCAGGAACAGGTTACTACCTAAACGAAGTGCGCGGTATAGCTAAGAAGCGTGATGCTGAAATTGAAGCCGAGAATCAACGCCGTCGTCTTGAGCAAGAAGAAGCTCAAGCTAAACCAGAGGAAGCATCATCTGAAAATTCAGATGATAGTAAACCTCAAGAAGGCGATGATTCTTCAGTGGAGGCTACAGCGTAGCAGATTCACACTTGAGATTTATAAAAAACCACCGTAAGTTAAACGACATTACGGTGGTTTTTTTAAATGTATCGCCTGTTTTGCGCTTGAGTATAACAAGTGTTAAATAATAATGCTGATACATATACTTATGTTAGCCAAGAAGGGGGGCATGTAATTGAAGACCATTAAGAAACAAGATAGTATTGGTTTTACGCTAATCGAGCTTTCAATTGTGCTGGTTATTATTGGGCTCATTGTTGCTGCAATCGTTGCTTCTCAGGAGCTTGTAAAGCAATCTCGGCTAAATGCCATTGTTACTGAAGCAAATGAATTTACGGCTGCGTTTAATGCTTTTAATTTACAGTATAATCAATGGCCTGGTGATATGGATAATGCCTCTAGCTATTGGTCTGGTTGTACAGATGCAGCAAGTAATAATTGTGACGGCGATGATGATAGAGCGCTTGATTGGACTTCTGGTCAAACGGATAAGGAGTCTACGCGATTTTGGCAACATTTGTCACTTTCTGGTATTTTACCCGGCGATTACGATGGGGCGGCAAGTGAATCGGTTCCTTATGAGCCTGCCGGATCAACAACCCCCGTATCATCCTATCCAAAAGGACATTGGCGTACGCATGATGATTGGCTGCTTCACAATGATACAGTATACCATAAAGTATTTGTATTAACCCAATCTTCTTCTTCTATTAACTGGCGTGCTATTCTTACCCCTACAGAAGCACATGCGATTGACGCAAAAATAGATGATGGCAAAGGATTGTCAGGAATAGTACGTCCCACTCAAGGAAAAAATGCATCCAATGCTTGGTATGCGGCTGCAAATTGTGTTGACCTAACAAATGATTACGATCTAGATCAAGCGGCGCAAACATGTGTGTTAGCGATTCGATATTGATCGTTTTTGTTTTTGGCTTGCTGACTTTAACTGCCCGCATGCCGCCAAAATATCTTGTCCTCTTGGTGTACGAATAGGTGCTTGGATGTCATGGGATTTTATAATTGAGCTAAATTTTTCAATTTGCTTCATCGACGAACATTTATAATTACTTCCTGGCCATGGATTAAAAGGAATAAGGTTTACTTTACTAGGTATGTCCTTAATTAATCTTACTAGCCGTTTTGCATCATCGCTTGAGTCATTTACGCCATCTAACATGACATACTCAAATGTAATACGGCGGTTTAAATCTTTTGCTGGATAGCGCTTACAAGCTTCAAGTAGTTCTGAGATTGGATATTTTTTATTAATGGGAACTAGCTCATTACGGACATCATCGGTAGTTGCATGTAATGAAATTGCAAGATTAACGCCTGTATCATGACCAATAGACTCTATTTTAGGAACAATTCCTGAAGTAGATAACGTAATTCTGCGCCTGGATAGTGCAATACCGTCGCCATCTGTAATAATGTTAATGGCATCACGTACATGATCATAGTTAAGCAAAGGTTCGCCCATGCCCATTAATACAATATTAGAAAGCAAACGCGGACGTGTACTTGATGGCCAGCCGTTGAGTCGATCCCGTGCTACCATAACCTGAGAAACGATTTCTTCTGCGGTTAAGTTTCGAACCAACCGTTGTGTGCCTGTATGGCAAAACGAGCAAGTAAGCGTACATCCAACTTGCGAAGAGATACAAAGCGTACCACGGTCTTCTTCAGGAATAAATACGGTTTCAACTTCATGGCCATCAGCAAATTTGAGAAGCCACTTTATCGTTCCATCAGAAGATTTTTGTTCTGTACTAATGGTGGGGCGAGAAATTCTAAAGCTAGTGTTAATGGTTTGCTGTAGATCTTTACCAATATTGTGCATCTTTTGCACATCATAGATTCCACGGTGGTAGATCCAGTGCCAGAGTTGTTTGGCACGAAAAGCAGGAATATTACGTTGTTTTAGCGTCGCTAAAAGTGCTTCTTTGGTCAAGCCAATAATGTGAGGGCAAGAAGAAGCAGTTGCGGTAGGGGTGATGGCTGGTTTCATAGGAATGGAGAGTTTTGTAATATTTTTGGTACATTATACAAGAATTCTAATAAAGTAATAGTAAAAATATAAGCGTCATTGTATAACAGTGGATACGTTCATTTAACGATACTATATAACCCCAACGATGGATAAAATCCAATGTTTTAGCCATCGTTGGGATTATAAGACAGGCAAGAGAAGGTGTCTGTTTCGTGCTTACACTAGCACGCTTTGAAATTAGAATTTACGATAGTATAACAACTTATGCGATATATTAGTGTAATTGTGGTTGCGGTGTGTCTTTGTGGCGTGCTTGGAGGAGTTTTGGTTCCAGGTGCGGTGGTGGCTATGGTTACGCATGGATCAAAAGAATCTGTCTCAGGAAAATATTTGGCTGCAAATTATGCTTATAAGCAGCAACATTTAGATGCTGCTGCGCGGGTATTGCTTCGTGCACTCGAGAAAAACCCAAATGATACGCAATTGCTTTCCGAAAGTTATGTTACGTTGCTTTATGCCGGGCAAGTACAACAGGCCATTGAGCATGCAAAACGTTACCGGAACTTAAAGCCAGATGATACTAATTTACTTATTGATGTGTTAGATGCGCTGGAAGCATTTAAACAAGAACGGTATGTTGATAGTTCGGCTTTGTTAGAAGCAATGACCAAGGCAATGTCGCAGCAAACTATCTTAGGAATTAATAAGGTAATGCTACCTTATTTGTTAGTGTGGTCGGAAATGGGAAAAGGTGCTTATGACCAAGCAACGTTAGTGATGGATGCATTAATTGGTGATGAGAATAAAGGAGCTCATTTTTTATATTTTCAGGCTGGTTTGGTTTATGACATGATTGGCAATCATGCTAAAGCGGCAAAATTTTATGAACGAAGCATTGCTAATTACCATCCTCCATACCGATATATAAAAGCTATTGGTAACTTTTATGAGCGCCAACAAGATATTAAAAGAGCTAGAGAGTTATACAGTCAATATCAGCTTTCTCAACCACATGTGACATTTTTTAAAGATGATTTAGAACGTCTTGATAAGCGTCAACTTGCTACAAAGCCATTTATCATGACTCCTACAGAAGGGTTGTCTGAGATGTTTGCTGAGGCTGCAAGGGTATTATATAGTGCGGATTTGCGTCTTGAGGCGATGGCTTATATGCATATGGTGCTGTACATTAATCCGCATCATTATGATATTATTGATCTGCTGGGATCTCATTATGAATTAAACCAACAATATACTAAGGCAGTCGAAGCGTATCAGTTGATGGATAAATCATCAGATTACTACTGGCCATCGCGTGTGTATATTCAAGAAAATCGTTACCTTAGTGGTGAAAAAATGGCTGCGTGTAAAGAGTTGCTGGCTTTAGGTAATAGAAAGGAAACTTCGTATTTGGCTAGAGTAACACTGGCAGATTTATTGCGGTCCGACCATCATTACGAACATGCGGTAGTGATTTATGATCGAATTTTGAAAGACCTGAATGTGATTAAGCCATCTCATTGGGGGTTATATTTTGCCCGCGGTGTTAGTTATGAACGTACAGGGCGCTGGCCACGAGCAGAAGAAGATTTTTTATATGCACTGACGTTACGGCCTCAACAACCAGATGTTCTTAATTATTTGGGATATAGTTGGATTGATCGAAATGTGCACCTTGAACAAGCCACACATATGTTACAAGAGGCTGTTCGTCAACGTCCTGGTAATGCTCAAATTGTTGACAGTATGGGATGGGCTCTTTACAAGCAGCAAGATTATGAGCGTGCAGCGATGTATACTGAACGAGCATTAGAATTACTTCCCGATGATGCGGTGATAAACGACCATCTAGGAGATATATATTGGCATCAAGGAAGAAAAAACGAAGCAGAATTTCAGTGGAAACGTGCGCTAAAATATCCTTCTTCTATGATAAGTAGCGAATTATTGCAGGAAAAAATAACTCATGGCATCCTTGATTAAGCTTACTGCTCCTGCAAAAGTGAACCTTTGTCTGCATATTAATGGTAGGCGGGATGATGGCTATCATATGCTTGAAAGTGTGATTGTATTTACCGATAAAGGTGATGAAATCACGATTGAAAAATCGTCAACAACGCAATTAATCATTCAGGGAAAATTTGGTAATAATTTACCAAATGATGGCTCTAATTTGATGCTCAAGGCAGTGAGTCTGCTTGAAAAGAACGTTGGTAAGTCTCTTCCTGTAACCATGAGTTTGACCAAGAATTTACCTATTGCTGCAGGTATTGGCGGTGGCTCGTCCGATGCTGCATCCGTATTAAAAGGGATTAATCGGCTTTATGAACTTGCAATAGATGATACCATGTTACGTGAGCTTGGATTAGAATTGGGAGCGGATGTTCCTGTATGTTTGTACGGTAAGCCGGCCTATGTTTCTGGTATTGGTGAGGTGATTGAACCATATGTACTTCCAGATAATTTTTATCCGTATATTTTGTTAGCTAATCCTGGTGTAGAGGTGGCAACAGGAGATATTTTTTCGCGTATGACTAAAGATAATTACAGTCATATGCCAGACGATTTATTGCAAGCATGCAATGACATGCAAGCCGTAGCAGCTCATTTGGTGCCTGAAATAGAAGCATTACTGGGGATGCTCAAAGCAATAGACGGAGTTGGTATGGTGCAAATGTCGGGTAGTGGAGCTACGTGTTTTGCATTGTTTCGTGATAAGGATAAGGCACTGGATGCTGCGCATTATGTAACTAAAGCAGATCCAGCTATGTGGTGTCAAGTAATGCAAGTTTGTTAACTAATCCTAATTGTGGATAGGTTTTAATGAACGAAATACCACCAAGTTGAGAAGGTGATTAGCCAGACTATTTTCTGGCTTTATTTACTTCTTCTAGCAAGGTTTCAAAACCTACAGCACCAGGAATTAATTCTCCGTTAATGATAAATGCAGGTGTGCCATTAATGCCTAACCGACGAGCTAGTAGTTGGTTGTTATTAATAGTGTCTTGAATGGATGGAGATTTTAGGGCTTGAGATAATTTTTCTTTATCAATACCTAACTTGGATGCTTTATCCAAAATCGCGGTTTGGGTAGTAATGCGTCCTTCAAATAATGCTTTATGAAAATCCCAGTATTTCTCGGGTGCAATGTCATGTACCGCCAGTGCTGCCATAGAGGCCATATTAGAGCGTTGGCCCAGTATAGGAAGTTCTTTGAAAACAACTTTAACATTTTTATCTACGTCAAGAAGCTGAGCAATAGAAGGGAGTACCTTGCGGCAATAACCACAAGAATAATCAAAAAATTCAACAACGGTTACGTCGCCGTCAGGATTGCCGACGATAGGATCTTTTGGGTTATTGGCAATTTTATCCCAGTCATTTTTAATCGCGTTTTGGGCTTCTGCTGCTTTAATTTGTTTTTGCTGATTAAAATGATTTTCGATTGAAGCCATGATTTCTTGTGGGTTCTGGGCAATATAATCTTTAACAATATCACGAACCTCTTCTTCAGAAAGGCCAGAAGACGCTGTTGGGCTAACAATGCTCATGATATGTGAAACTGAAAGCGCAATAAAGGTTACAACAATAGCAACCATACCAATAATTTTTGTAGAACTGCCCATGTTTAAATACTCGTGATTAAATGATAGAAATAATGATGTAACTTAAACTGACCGAACAAATGAGTCAACAACGGATCAACGTCGTTGAGTTTTCTTATTCTTAGCAAGATCAATTGCCACTAAGATATCCTGTTTCTTAAGTTCAGCTCGACTGCCAGGTTTAATATATTCTTCGGCGCGTTTAACAAAATCTTTGGCATCATTAACTTTTCCTGCAAGAAGCGCTTTTTCTGCGGAAGCTAAATTAGAAAGGCCTAGTTGCCCGTCTCTTCCATATGCAACGGCCAATTGATGCCATATGAAGCTATTTTTGGGTTCAACAGTAAGGGCTTGTTCTAATAAAGAGATAGCGGGTTTTGCATTGTTATTTTCTTCTGTAGCCAGGTAGGCGGTTGCTAGGCCAATGTTAATCAGTGGCGAGTGGCCAAGAAGTTCTTGAGATTTTTGATAATACGTAATGGCTTCTTTTATATTGCCATGCTCAAACATCATTTGACCTTTAAGTTCAACATAAAAGGGATTGTGAGGATATAACGCAATCAGTTTGTTGATTTGCTCTAATGCACTTTTATGGTCAGGGATGCGGTACAGAGCAATAGCACGCGCGTAAAGTGCTTCTTGAGATGTATCGGACTCTGGATATGCTTTGAGTATTCTTTCTTTATCTTCGGTAAAAGCACGAAGTTTGATAATCGCTAGTTTAAATTGTTGTTTTAATTTTTCAGGGATATTGTTTTTGGGCGGATGCTGTTTAAGATAATGTTGTATGTGGGTCATCCGTTCACGGCTAAGAGGGTGGCTTCGTGTGTATGGGTTCACAGAATCATATAGAATATTTTCCTGGTTATAGAGAGTGTTTAATAATTCCAGAAGGCCTTTTGGAGAATATCCTATAGAGTTCAGGTAGGTTAATGCGGCTTGATCTGCAGCTTCTTCTTGTGTGCGTGTAAATTTTAGTAGGCTACGTTCAGCTACATGTGCGGTGCCTGCAATAATAGCCTGTCCAGCTTCGGGTGATCCCGCAACCGATGCGGCAATACCTAATAAGAAGCCAAATGTAGACTGTAAGGAAACATCTTGAAATTCATTTTGAATCCTTACCAGATGTCCTCCTGCAATATGGCCTGCTTCGTGGGCTATCACCCCAATTAGCATATTAGGGTCGGTTGATAAGCGCATAAGGCCGGTATTAATAAAAATATTTTGTCCACCCATAACATAGGCATTGATTTGGTCGTCCTGGACAATATATAGTTTAACACTTTGAGGGGACAATCCTGCTGCAACTAAGATCGGTTCGGTAAGTTCTTTAAGTACTTGCTCTATTTCGGCATCTCTAATAATGGATGCAGCTGTAGCTGGCAATGCGTGAAAAACAATGGTAAGAATAATAATAAATCGTAAAAACATATAAGTCATTCGTAATATTTAACCCATAACCCAATCATCATATTATATCACAGAGTTAACATGCAACACCAAACCTTATTTGTATTTGATATTGAAACTACCTACGATACTGAAGCGGCAGCTAATTTATTAGACGTCGCTACAGATGATAAAGAAGAACTGCGTCAGGGATTAGAACAATATCACCTTAATATTACCAATGGAAAAAATTCGTTTCCACGTCAACCATTCCATAAAGTTATAGCAATTAGTTTTTTGGAGGCGCAAATAACTCGCGAGGGACAAGCCGAACAATATACACTTCAAACACTCAGAAGTGGCGGCAAGGAGGATGCTTCAGAGGAAGAATTAATTGAAGGATTTTTTCATTATTTGGGTAAATCGCGTGCGCGGCTTGTTAGTTATAATGGTCGTGGTTTTGATTTGCCTGTATTAAAATACCGAGCAATGAAATATGGTATTGATGCGCCATGGTTATTTAAGTCTGGTGATAAATGGAATAGTTATCAATCGCGCTATAGTTTGGACTGGCACTGTGACCTTATTGAAGCTTTATCTGATTTTGGGGCGTCGGCTAGGTGTAAGCTAAATGAAATTTGTTCGGTTTTTGGTTACCCAGGAAAAGTTGGTGTTGATGGTTCGATGGTAACCCAAATGTATGATGATGGAAAAATAAAAGAAATTCGTGACTATTGTGAGACAGATGTGCTAAATACCTACCTGGTATATTTACGGTACATGAATCATTGCGGTACGTTGTCCCGTATACATTATAACCAGGCGATATCAGATGTGGTTTCGTTCTTAGAAAATGAATCAGCTAGCAAGCCTCATTTAGAAGAATTTTTACATGCCTGGTCTGATGTTTGCCAAAAAGAATTCACCTTAGCAGCGTAAGCATTTTTTAGTAGTGTCATGAGTCATAAGTTACAAGCCCCTCGCGGAACAAAAGATTTATATCCGTGTGATTATCGTAAGTTTAGGCATGTTGTGGATACAGCCGAATCGATCGCAAAGCTCTATGGCTTTGACGGTATCATGACACCAATTATTGAACATATTGAAGTGTTCCAAAAGTCACTTGGTGAGACATCGGATGTTGTTGGCAAAGAAATGTATGTGTTTGAGGATCGTGGTGGTGAATTGATATGCTTGCGTCCAGAATTTACAGCAGGTATTGCCAGGTCTTTTATTTCTTCGGGTATGCAACAATATGCGCCGTTTAAATTATTTGCTGCTGGGCCATTATTTCGGTATGAGCGACCACAAAAGGGTAGGCAACGTCAGTTCCACCAAATTAATGCAGAAATATTGGGCATGGGGGATCCTAATACGGATGTAGAGCTAATAGCAATGGCAGACCATCTTTTGGATAAGCTTGCCATCAAAAAATATACAAGCCTGGAAATTAATTCACTGGCAGATACAGCATCTCGAAGTGCTTACAGGGATGCATTGGTGGATTATTTATCTGGGTATAAAAATGATTTATCGGCAGATAGTCAAAAGCGTTTAGAGAAAAATCCAATGCGTATTCTTGATTCTAAAGACGAACAAGACCAGAAGATTGTTGCCGATGCACCAAAGCTACCGGATTTTTATTCGGATGATTCAAAAGCATTTTTTGATAGCGTATTAGACGGACTAAATACCCTTGGCATTGCCTATACGGTCAAGCCCACTCTTGTTCGTGGTCTTGATTATTACTGTCATACTGCGTTTGAGTTTACAACCAATGACTTGGGAGCACAAAATGCAGTAATTGCAGGTGGTCGGTATGATGGGTTGATTGGTTCAATGGGGGGACCCGAAACTCCTGCTATTGGTTTTGCTGGTGGTATAGAACGAATGGTGGCATTATTGGAGCAAACTGAGCAACAATTTAATAGGATGCGTGGTGTGGTTCTCATGCCAATGGGAGACAAGGCTCAGGCTGCATTACTTGAGTTGGCCAATAATTTGCGTCATCAAGGTATAAAAGCGGAAATGCTCATTTCAGGTAATATCCGAAAGCGTATGAAAAAAGCGGATCAAAAAAATGCAACACATGTTTTGATTCTGGGTGAGGATGAATTGGTGGCTGGCCAGGTAACAATTAAAGATATGCAGCATGGTAATGAAGAAAAAATACCCCTAGATGGGGTGATAGCTTATTTGAAGAAGGGCGGTTGATATTATGGCATTGCAAGATGAAAAATTAGAACAGCTTATACAAAAGCATCAAGAGTTAGAAAAAAGAATAGCTGATCCTGGATCACTCAGCCAAGAGGAGTTTGTGAGTGCGTCAAAGGAATATTCGGAATTATCTCCAGTAGTAGAAAAAATTAAAGAATTCTTTGATGCTAGGCAAGAAGAGCAAGATCTAACAGAATTGTTAGAAGATGAAGAAATGAAAGATATTGCTGCCGAAGAATTGCAAGAGCTTAAGTCACGTATTCCCGAACTTGAAAAAGAAATTCAAATTGCACTTCTGCCAAAAGATGAAGACGATACTAAAAATGCCATTATTGAGGTAAGGGCAGGAACCGGTGGTGAAGAGGCTGCGTTATTTGCAGCAGATTTATTTGGTATGTATCAACGATACGCTGATCATAGAGGTTGGAATTTTGAAGTATTATCCATCTCTGATACCGGTACAGGTGGGTATAAGGAAGCTTCGGCGAATGTGTCTGGTAAAGATGTATTTGCGAGGTTGAAATTTGAATCGGGTGTGCATCGGGTTCAGCGTGTTCCAGAAACAGAGTCTAGTGGGCGTGTACATACATCAGCTGCTACGGTAGCAGTGCTTCCTGAGGCTGAAGAAGTAGATATTGATATTGACGAAAAAGACTTGCGGATTGATATTTTTCGGGCATCGGGCCCTGGTGGTCAGTCAGTTAATACCACTGACAGTGCCGTACGAATTACGCATATTCCTACGGGGAT
>CALCTU010000002.1 GCA_937907045.1 uncultured Alphaproteobacteria bacterium | reverse complement strand
CCTCTTCACCTTCTCCTCTTCCTGTGTATCGAAGTAGATCGGCCTCAGAATCATTGAACAATACTCCGTCTCTAAAGGGTTGTGCATTATGTGTGCCGGCCGGTAACTCAACTGCCATGTTTATTGATTTCCCATTAAAATGAAGCATTCCATCAGATCTTAATCCAGAGATGTACATTCCGTGGTCATTACAGAAGACATTGTTGAGATGTAATTTATTCAACATCATTGGTCCATCTTGATTTTTTGGATCAAAGATTGATGGCTTGTATTTTACCCCCTCTCGTTTCAAATACATGCCCCAATCAAATGATCGTTTATCCAAATCAAAGCCCAATATGGAATCAAAGCCAGTTGAGGTGAGATATAAGGTTCTATTGAAAATATTGATTTCATGGCAATGCTTTAGATAAGGGTTTTGCCATGATTCTATTAATTCAAAATCAGATGTGTATTGAAATAACTCATCACTGGCGGCAATAAAAACATGCTCTTCATCAAATGCTATGCCTCTCAATCCACGGTCCCAACCTCGACCTTGCCATTCAATTCCTGAAGTGTTCCAGTCAATGGTTTGATTGACCTGCTGACTTTCAAAGTCTATAAGATAGACTCCACCATGGCTTTGACCTTGCTGAGCTCCTCGAACTACTGAGCTGGCTATAAGCTTAACCATTCTTGATTAGAAGTATGCTACGTTGGATTATCTACCAAATGTTTTTCTTACGACAAGCCAAGTGGTTCTGGGTTGAGCCAGGCTTCGTACATTGCGCTGTGAATCTGTACCGAATAAATCGGTATAAGTATTGGCATTTGTATTCACAAAGCTATAGCTTGCCTGATCAAAAACATTGTCTATGTAGAGTGAGACATTCCATCCATCTCCGAGATTGTCTAACCCGATTGATAGGTTACTGTTGTCATGTGAAGGTGAAATTCCATTTCTATCATTATCAATAATATTGCCTGTTCTATTCCAAGACTCAGATTGGTAACTGACACCGTAGTAAACCCATAAATCCCCGCCAGCAACATCTGGCTGTTCATACGTAATACCCAAGTATGCCTTTCTATCGGGTGAGTTAGGCATAGCCATGCCATTACGATACACATCACCAGCTGGTGAGACATATTCTTTTGTAAATTTTGCATCACTAAAAGTTGCACTACCACTAATGTTCAGATTCTCTGTAACTTGATATTTAATATCGAATTCCAAACCTGAAGATTCTGCAGTTTCAGCATTAACGGTACCGCCGACCCACCAAGGTCCAACTCCACCCCAATGTGCTATCTGCATGCCTGACCATTCCATCAAGAAATATTGAGCATTGAGTTGTAACTGGTTATCCATCCAGTTACTTTTGATTCCAATCTCATAATTATCCATATAGTCGGCATCAAACGTTTCTCCCACTTCACCAGTCGCTGCTGCACGCGGAGAGTTTACGCCACCTATCCTAAAACCTTGGCTGAATAATGCATAAACCATTTTACTGTCATCAATGGTATAAGTGGCACTGAACTTATAGAGCGTGTCATCAGATTTACCTTTGCTATACATGCTGCCATTTGCAGCAATTCCACCATCAGCAAATGGAGGCAGTCCCTCAGGAAAGGCATCTCTATTCCTTGTTTCACGTTCAAATTCAGACCATCTAATACCTGCGCCTAATGTGAGCTGTTCCGTCACATCATAACTGAATTCCCCAAACACCGCTGTTTGCTCAACAGACCGCTTGAAAGTATCGGTATAACTGAGAGTGGTATTGATGGGACAACTAACAAAGTCATAGTAATTTGAATAGTAACAGGCCCAGTAATTTGCATAATACGCAGCATTAGTAGACATGTAGTCAGGGACCTCAGTGCCATAATACCATTCGTCATAAACATCTTCCCAGTATCCTCCAACCATCCATTGAAGCTTGCTTTCACCTTTAGAGACCAAGCGGACTTCTGCAGCTTGTCGTTCTTGGTATTGATCATTAAAAGTCAGTGCGAGTGAATACCCGGTGTCATATAAACCATAACCATAATATGCATCTTTCCATTGCGTATAAGCATGATTATCCCACTCATATACTATGTCTCGATCATAGTCAGTGATGGTTGCTGATAGATCAGCAAAGCCAAGATCTCCTTTCAGTGTCAGTGCAGATGATTGCCAATCATCATCGCGCATTTCTTTAATAAATCGAGTTATTTTGTGATCTCCAAGACTTGGGTCTGTATCCCAACTTCCTTCAAGCTCACTGTTTTCTGTTATGTGGCTGAGTAAAGCTGACCAGTCTTCAGATATATTCCATAAGAGTGAAAGCCTGCCGCCTTTAACATCATAAGTGTTAAAGTCATCTTCAACTATGCTTGCATTGTCATAGCTTCCACTGAAGCTAGTACCAAAAACATTGTCAACATATCCACCGTCGCTTGAGCTATAACCAACTGCTCTCATGCTAAGAACGTCCTCTACTATAGGTATATTGACGAATCCATTCACATCATAGCTCGTATCTCCACCTTTTATGGTTCCATAAGAGGATTCAACTTGTCCATAAGTGCCACTATGATTAGGTTTATTGGTAATCATTCTGAGTGTTCCGGACTGAGAGGTAGAGCCAAACAAAGTTCCTTGGGGTCCAGGTAGAGCCTCAACTCTTTCTAAATCAATGGCTCTTACGCTGACTTGTTGTGAGCTCGTAGTCATGGGCTGTTCGTCTAAATAAAGAGCAACAGTGCTGTCCACATACCAAGTGTACGCATCCTGTGTGATGCCTCG
This sequence comes from uncultured Alphaproteobacteria bacterium, assembly GCA_937907045.1. Classification (GTDB taxonomy): domain Bacteria; phylum Pseudomonadota; class Alphaproteobacteria; order Rickettsiales; family UBA6187; genus CALCTU01. The sequence continues at coordinate 494 of CALCTU010000002.1, read as the reverse complement.
CATTACTAAATCATTTTGTCCTGGACGTTCTGAAGTGAGAACAACACTTGGAAGTGCTTTTACGTAATCAGACATGCTCTTGATACCCATCTTTTCAATGTCTTGATTTGATAAAGCCATGATGGATTGACCCACATCCTGCAGATTTAATTCACGCTTCGTGGCAGTCACTATGATTTCTTCAAGTGCAGCATTGTTTGACTCTTGTGCCATGCTGTCTTGTATGTTTATAGCTGGAATTGCTAATGCTGTCGCAACTGCAGATGCCACTGCTCGGTTAGGTTGCTTAGTACTCATTTTCACCCCTGATTAATTTATCGTATATAAACAATAGATACCCTTATTGATAACATGCCAAATAAACTAAAAGATTACAAACATAATGAGGTTATGATCATAACCCTAAGTCATTTATTTAAGGATATTGATGCATTTTGATATAAATACTCCATGACTAAAAAAGAAAAAACTAAAAACGGTTTATACGAGTCCTT
>CALCTU010000001.1 GCA_937907045.1 uncultured Alphaproteobacteria bacterium | reverse complement strand
CCTGTTTCATCACACCGCCTATATGCATCGCGCGCAAGCATACACACCAAATTCGAAGATAATTTTTTCTTTGCAAAACTATCTATCTTTTTTTGTTGCTTCTCTTTGGATGCCTCTTGCGCAAGATCAGCTAAAAATTTACGAAATGATACTATAGAAAGATAACCCTCAGATTGTTTATAAACAACCGATCCATCTGCCTGTTTTTCTGCCTCATAGGAATTTGTAACTGTTTTTTGTATCTTTAAAAGTTGCTCTCTATCTTGATAACTAAGTCCATTATGGACATTCTTTATCCAAGGATTAGGTACGTAACCAGCCTCCGGCACACCCACCTGTATAGGGTCTATAAATAATCCATTAAAATCATCATGAAGCATAGCATGTTGAGATTTAAATACCTGAGATATATTTTTATATAACTGTACTTTATTTGCATCCGTCTGATATAGCTGGTTCTGCTGATATACCACCGCTTGACGTCTTACTGCTACTTGCTGCAACAAAACAGATGGTAACGCATTAACGCTGAGTATAATATCTACTCCAAAAAGCATTGAATCAATATCACCATGTAATATACAATTCTCAAATCTACTAAAGTAGTGAGCATATATCTCATCCATCGCTTCATTATAACATATAGCTTGCTGGCTTGGAGTATCTAAATTGTTAAAGTATGCATCATCTCTATGCCCTAAGAAATGCCGTAATCCATCCTTATTAAGCAGCATCCTATCATCAAATCTACTTAATGATAACCTTAACCCTTCACTGTTACATAACCGGTATGCATCGCGCGCAAACGACTTAAGCACTTCCTCTTTTACTGGCATATTCAGCACTATGTCTCTTTCTTTTTGTTTTTCTTCTTCAGACGTCTTTTGAGCAATGCCTAATGTAATCGCTCGCAACCCCAGTACAGCCAGATCCTCCTCAGCTTGTCTATAAACAACCGATCCATCTATTTGCTGCTGCGCTTGATAAGAACTTGCAACTATTTGTTGTATTTTTAAAAGTGTATGTCTGCGTTGAGAGCCGAGTCCATTATGGACATTCTTTATCCAAGGATTAGGTACATATGCAGCACCCGGTAGTTCGGTAGGTACAGGAACCATAAATAGCGCATTCCATTCTCTCCACTGAAAATCATATACAAAACCAGGCGTGTCGCAAATATTCTTGCATAGCTGTACTTTATTTGCATTCGTCTGATATAGCTGGTTCTGCTGATACATCATCATCTGACGGCGTATTGCAGCCACAGATAACAAAGAAAAATTCGAGACCAACACGTCTTTAGAATAAAATGTTGTAGGCGTATCCACAAGGTCGTCATCAATCACTCCATTTAAGATAAATGGCTCAATTTTCTCAGTACATGTAGCGTAAACTTCCTTTAACGCAGCATTTAACGCAGCATCTTGCTGACTTATACCTGCTACAGATGAAAAATGCTCATCTTTCTTATATCCCAATAAGTGCTTAAGTTTATTCTTATTGAATAATACATCTGTATCATAGTGAGATCCTAATAACAGCGCCAATCCTGTTTTATCACATCGTCTATACGCATCACACGCAAGTTTCTCTACAACATAGCTGTCTACGCACAACATCTTAATAGCAGTTTTTATTTCTTGCTGCTTTGAAGGCAATTTATCCTTATCCAATACAGCCACATAGTCACGGAATGCTACTATATCCTCATCGATTCTAGGAGGGGTGTATACAATTGATCCATCTGATTGCTGCTGCGCTTCATAGGAACCTACAATTGTTCTTTGTAATACTAAAAGTGCATCTCTTTCATCTGCTTTTAATTCTTTACATCCACCATTTACTAAAGGATTTGGTATATATACATCAGATTTACCATCTATTTTGTGCATAAATAATGGATCAAATAGATGAGTGTCTAATATATCGTTACGCGATGCATAAACCGCACATATATTCTTAAATAGAATTCGTTCATTTTTATCCGACCGATACACTGCATCTTCTTGATATAACATCGCCTGACGCTGTACCAGAACATGTCTTATAGATACAGGAAAACAAGGATTGCCTAGCCCAACAATAACATCTTGATCTTGTATTCGTAAAAATACAAAGGAGCTATCATTAACTAATAATCGATCTCCTCTTCCCTGTAGTATCAATGTTTCAAATGTTTCTGTACAACGAGAAAATACATCATGTGCTAGTTTTTGTGCTTCGTAACTACTTTTAGTAGTAAATATCTTAGAACATGCCAGTAATTGATCTACAAAATAATCCGTACTCAATACATCCATAAACGCGGCAACCCATATATCTGAATCTCTATACGAAGATCTAATATGAGAAAGAAGTTTTATAATACGGTCAACATTAATACGTGTTGGATACACCTCACAATACGCTGCTTGTACTTTGTAGAACTCTTCTTCACCTATAATTCCTAAACCTTGAATAGGTGCGTACTTTCTAAAGTACACCTTCTTGTTACTAGGATTATATAACACCGCAATATCTGGGTCATGAATCACCGGATTTTCTTTACGCTTCCGAGCAATACGCTCGTACGCATGATACTTCATACACCACGATACATCTTTTGAGAAATCATCCGTTAACAACTCAGATAACACCCTAAAGACAGCCTGATTCCTATATCGGCTGTGCACGGTGCCTGCATGCCTGTCTACACGCCTTCGCTGTGCATCAGCTTCTACACCCTCACACACTAAATAATCTATAACCGAATAATAGGATTTTTTCTTTGAAGTAGCACCAATTTTTAACCCTCCAGTTACAGCACCAGATAAGGCCTTCTGTCCGTATGCTTTATACATCTCTTCGGCTGTATGCACTTTAAGACAATCCCAAAGCATTCGTACCGCCTTAAAATTACCTATAGATGCAGCTTTATAAAGTGCTTTTCCTAAGACATCAGAATGTTTGCTCATTATATCATCATCTTGAAGGTCTAATATCCATTTAAGCACCTTCTCATCCGCATCTACTGCATACAGCAATAATGGCTCTCTTTTAACAATGGTTGCGATAATTGCCTTAGATACATCAACTCTAACAGCAGGATCTTTAAACGCGTAATGAATAAAATCGTTACGTCTAACTCCTTTTTTTAATGCATGATATACCGTAACAGCCAGCAATGCATGATTGGCTATAGAATGGTTAGATATAATTTTAAGTGCTTCGAGGTTTTCGTGCTCTCCAATAACTTTATACAAAGCATATACAACCCTATAGGGTAAAGACTCAATAGAAGACAACATATGATCCAGTATTGTCTCGTTCTTTAATGCCCTTATAATAGGTTTACGTCGCATCAGAACCCCTCTACAAGGGTCCGCACCATTTACAATTAACGTATTTAAAAGATCATACTCAACATTTCTACGTACATATCTAGCCCCCTGCCGATTTACTTCCAAATCTGTAAGATTTTTTAGCAAAAAACGCTCTATATACACTATACTATGCGACAAAACATTTGTCATTCCAGCAACTGCACCCGCCATATGCTTAGTATGTTTTAATATAGTCTTAAAGTCATCTAATGTGAAAAGCACACTTGAATATACTAACCATTCAGATAAGATATGCACAGGCGTTAAATAATTTCCATCGTACGACTTATAGCAACGAAAAGGATTAGCGCCTGCCTTGCATAAGGCTAAAAATTCTGCAAATGCATCATCATATTTCTTTCTTTGTTGTGTTAAATTCTGTGAGGTTGTCAAACAAGATATACTCTCAATTTCGGTAAAGGCTTCACCAAGAGCACAATTTAGCTCACCTTGTGTATATGTTCTCTTGCCTCTCTGTTTTGCATCGCGATGTCTATCCAACAATAATAATACTTTTTCTTTTGCACCAGATACACCAATAGGAAGCGCCACAGAAGGAATAGGCGATGTTTCCCAGTCCTGCACTAGAACCGCACCATGATTAAGTAGCTTCTCCCATAGTGCTTTACTACCAAATTCATCTTTTTTTATTCCTATAATAGATGCTGATAAACATCCAAGCGTAATCGACAACACATCTGGCCTAGCATATTCAATCAGCTTACTTACACGATCCTCAGGAAATGAAACATTACCAGGTGCCTGTTTATATGCGGCCAATATACCCAATAATGCAATATCGCAAAGAAATGCCTCTGTATCCTTGCATAGCGTATCCATAGTAGCAGGCACCTGCGTCTCAGGCGTCTCAAACAAGGCATCCCATAACGGTACACATTGCTCGGGAGACAATGTATTTTTCTGTGCTTGGTAGCCCCTATAATCTATAGGCGCTATGCCCCGATTCTTCTTAAGGGTTCGATAATAACGTGTTAATGCCTCAGAAAAACTACTACTTTGCCCTGTCATACCATCTACTTCTTCATCTTATAACTAATCTTAATCTTATGCCTTTTGAGTAAACCCACTATATAGATATGGCGCAATGATTATACCAATCATTTTTTACTACACCACCTATTTGTTACATTAATGAAACAATTGAAGCAGTTACATTAAAATAAGTCATGATATATCCTTATTACACTTGTGATAGTAGGTTGTTAATTACAGCAAATCCTATAAACTGCTCTCATGTCTAAAAAACCTATTATTGACCTTGTGTATGATGGATACTGCCCTTTATGTTCGTGTGCGGCAGAGTATTATCGCATCCAAAGACAAGTGGGTGTACTTAACCTGATAGACGCTCGTACTAGTAACGACCCTATTTTAAAAGAAATTACCAAACGCAAAATTGATTTAGATGAAGGTATGGTCGTTCGCAAGGACGGTGTGTTCTACCATGGCAAAGACGCACTAAGTTTAATGGCCCAAATAGGCAGTAATGAAAATTGGTATAATAAGCTCAATAAGCATTTATTTGCCTCTACAACAAGTGCTTCATTTAGCTACCCCTATCTTCGAGCTCTCAGGAACTTATTACTTAAAATTCGCGGTGCTGGAAAAATTAATAATCTAGGATAGCTTGATATTATTCTCAACTATACCGCCACTAATTGATCGTTAAATGAAAGGATCATCACAATGCAAAACAATGAAACCTCTGTAAAAGAAATAAAGGCTGCCATGGACGCATGGGGACAAGCCCTCTTAAACAAAGATCTTGATACCATGCATGCAGATTACGCAAATGAGTATTGCATGTATGATGTAAAAGAAACTGCTAATAACGTAGAGGAAGTAAAAGAACTTTGGAAACAATGCTTTCCTTTCTTTGATAAACCAACAGTAGAATATAAAGACATGGTGATTCATGCATCGGACGATATGGCCATTGTTCACTTTAAATCGCGCATCACTGGCTTTACTGAACCACTACCAGAAGAAATGGCTAATAGCTGGTTACGTGGTACGGTAGGTTACCGAAAAATTGATGGAAAATGGCAATGTGTTCACGAACATATTTCTTTTCCGGTAGACTGCGAGAACGGCACCATTGCATATGCGGCATAAACAGCCTTTTATCTTCTACTCGCCCACTACTTAGAACGCTATTTTCTTTACAAACCCTTGCCTTTGGGTTAATACAGGCCGCGGAGAGGTGGCCGAGCGGTCGAAGGCGCACGCCTGGAAAGTGTGTATACGGTTAACCCGTATCGAGGGTTCGAATCCCTTCCTCTCCGCCATTAACTTAAGGGTATGCACAGCAAGACATCATATACATTTTATAGAATAAGGCGCCCCAATTTTTGACTTAGAGCCCTTGATAGTATATTTGGATAATAGTTTTCAGAATCTTTTATATTTGTATCAGTACGGGTGCAGCTCTTGTATCCGCCCTTCATCAACAACTAATCTATCCATAAAATTTATAATATGCTTGGCAATCTCAACCGGCTTCTCTTCTACAGCAAAATGCCCTGCGTCAAGTAAATGCACTTCAGCATTAGGCAAATCCTTTAAATATGCTTTTGCTCCAGAAACCATAAAAACCGGATCATTCTTTCCCCACACTAGCAACATAGGAAACTGGTATTTCCGCAAGAATGCCTGCCATTCAGGGTATCGATCTAGATTTGTCTTATAATCCTGGAACAAAGCCACCTGAATATAACGCTCTTTATCAGTTTGTAAAAAATGACTGTCATGAGTCCAGCTGTCCGGACTCATGATCTCCTCTTTTCCTTTTATGTCACGTAAATATTGCTTGTATTTTACCGCATCAGAGCTGGTAAAATTATATAGCTTTTTCACATTTTCTGGTGATTTATCCAGTTGCGCGTTGTTGAAGAAGTTTTGTTTGGCCTTTGGAATACCTTCAAGATATGCATTTGCATTCTGTGCAATAATAGCCTGCACCTTAGAGGGATCATGCATCATCACACGGTATCCAACAGGTGCACCAAAATCCTGCATATAAATCACATAATTCTGTATATTTGATGCTTTGAGTAGACCGGTAATGTGCTCTGCCAGCAGATCAAAATCATAATTGGTCTGAGCGGGATCAGGTTTGTCACTATAACCTGAGCCAAGATTATCGGGAGCTATGATATGATAGCGCCCTGACAATAAAGGAATCAGCTCTCGGTAGGTATGAGATGAAGAAGGGTAGCCATGGAGCAACAAAATCGTTGGCTGAGAAGGATCTCCTGCCGTACGGTAAAATATCTTATGACCATGCACTTCCTGAAAATGATAAGTAGTTTTTGCAGGCCATGTGGCTTCTTGTGCAAACACATTCCCAATACCAATCAGAAAAAACATAGCAATAAAAGACATAATATTGCGGCAGTTCATGATACTAAACTCCTTGCTTTGATTGTTTTATAATT